>JBDUDE010000289.1:0-3927 GCA_040003105.1 Mucilaginibacter sp.
AGTAAAAAGGGTTCATAGTTGATGGTTCATAGTTCATAGCCGTTAGTCCATGGACGATAGACCATAGTAAAAAGGGCTCATAATTGAGGGTTCATGGTTCATAGTAGAAAAGTCTATGGACTATGGACCATGGACGATAGACCATAGTAAAAATTAATAGTTCATTAGTAATCAAGCAATCTTAGAATCATGTAAATCATGGTTCAGACAAACAGTATGGAACCGGAAGAGCTTTTAAACGAAGACAGAACGAACAGCGATGGGCCAAAAAAAGAGAGTCCGCTGCTGAGTTTGGAGAAGGATTTGAAATTTTTCAATGAGTCTATCCGTGAGGTGGCGGTTGAAATAATGGTGGAAGGGCTGTCAAATTACCCAATCTTTATTGCCCACCAGCATGAGCTGGCTTTGGGCGAATTGATATTGGACCGTTTCGACTTAAACACCGAATGGAGCATACACGCCAGCACGCTGGAAGAGTTTGTTGAAAAAGGCGTGATAAAAGAAATACTGAAAGACCGCTTCATCAACAGCTATAAAAATCCGCACGATTATATGTGTGTGTTTGTAGTTGTGCCTGAGGGCGCGAATTTTGTATATGTGCCGTATTTGAAAGGATAAATTTTATAGATTTGTTACGTGCGACCCCTTCTATCCGAAGGAGCAATTATGGGTGCTTGCAATATAGAGGCCCTGCTATCGCATATATTATTTAATATAACGCAAGCAATGTCTGACAAACACCTCCTGATATTAAACCACCAGCAGATACAGCAAAAAATTGACCGTATTGCCTACCAGATACTGGAAGATAACTTTGAAGAAGAGGAAATTTTAATTGCCGGCATTTTGCCCAGCGGTGATAAAATTGCCAGGCGCATAAAAGCCATACTGGACGATATTGCCCCGTTTAAAAGTACTTTTATCGGTATCGAGTTGGATAAACAAAGTACCAGTCTTAAAGCTACCATTAACTTTAATGTGCAGGACTGCAGCAACAAGGTTGTTATTTTGGTTGATGACGTGCTGAACAGTGGTAAAACGCTGGCCTATGGCTTCGGTGTTTTTCGCGATGTTCCCCTTAAGAAACTGCGCACGGCAGTACTTATCGACCGTAACCACAAACGTTTCCCCATGATAACCGATTTTGCCGGCATGGCGCTCTCAACCGTTTTAAAAGAGTTTGTTGATGTGGTGCTTGATGAAGAAGGTGAAGAGGACGGGGTTTATTTGAGGTAATCTCTCCATAGGGACGATAGACTTACGAAGTTTTTGAAACTTCGCAAGTCTTATACACCCATTAATTTTTAACCGGGTGCGCCTGGTTATATTCGCTAAAAGCAGCTACAATTGCATCAGCTTCTTTTTGTTTAAACGTGGTCTTTTTGGCCTGCGCTACCATTTTGGCAAAAATGCCTTTCTGCTTCGCAGAAGGTTCATTACCGTAGCCACCTTCGTTATATTTATTCATTATTTCGGGCGCATCGTCAAAATATCCTTTTTGAACGCCGTCGTTTAAAGTATCGTGGTAATTACCTTTTTCGTCTTTACGGGCTAAAACTTTATAGCCAGATAAAAGTTCGTGAGTTTTCCTTTTCTCATATTCTTCTTCGGAGCCGGTAAAGGTATCTATGTCGGGCGGATATGAATAATAACGATAAGCTGCTATGCGACCAGAGGTTAAGCGTTCCAGCATGTGGTTGTTGGAACCTAAAATACTGAAATGCAGATCAGTCGACTCAACAAAATGCACCTTGTCAAACTTGCGGTCGCCAACCTGGTAAAATTTAACATCGGCTGTTTTATATCTCTTTGGCTTAACATAGCCATTGGGGCTTGCCGCCATAGCTGCCGAATCTTTTATAGCGATGTGCTGCTGATTTAGCCACGGGGCATTTGCATACAAAATAATGCTGCCGGCTATTCGTGTGCCGTCATTTAGAATAACAAATCCGGGTTGATAAACGTCCTGTGCCTTTGCTGTTTGTAAACTGCATAAAAACAGCATACAAAAATAAATTGTAGAAAAAAAATTTTTCATGTTTAAATATAAAGGTTAAAAACGCATTAACCAGGGGATGTTGATGCGGCAGGTGACAGTAACGGAGTAATCAGAACTAAGGTTACAAAAAAGCAATAAGCAGTAAACTTGTTACAAAGCAAGGTTAGGGCCGTAACAACCACTCTGTTTTTTCCGCAGTTAAACCCAATCCATTGGCAATAATCGTTGCTTGTTTATAAAACACTTCCCGCTCAACCAGCTTATCAGCAATAAACGCGATTAACGCATCGCCGTGCCTGTTTTGCAATACGGGGCGGATTGTTTTTTCATGCTCAAGCCTGTCGGCTAATATTTTAGCGGGCAGTTGGATGTATATTGATTTACCGTGCACGTTTATCCATTGCATATTATCAAAAAAGCAAGGCAGTCCGCCGCCTGTTGAAATAACGGCATTATCAGGATAAGGCGTTGTCTTTAATACTTCCGATTCCAGCTTGCGGAAGGCGGCTTCGCCATGGGCGCTAAAATATTCGGCGATAGTTACCCCAACGTGTGCTTCCAGCACATGATCTAGATCGATAAACATATAGCCCAGCCTCGAGGCCAGTTTGCGCCCCAAAGTAGTTTTACCGCAGCCCATAAAACCGATAAGGAATATCAAACCTAAGCCATCCGAATTATTACATTCCAAATTATTCATTCAAATTTTTTCTACTATGGTCTATCGTCCATGGACTATGGACTTCTCCACCATGAACTATGAACCATCAACCATGAACTTCACAAAAGCTTCACCCTCGGGTCGACCCAAACGTAAATCATATCCACTAAAATATTTATCACCACAAAAATAAAGGCAATAAACAAAATGCTGCCCATCACTACCGGGAAGTCCGACATTTCCAGCGCATCCACCGTGGTTTTGCCCAGGCCATTGTAACCAAAAACATACTCCACAAAAAACGAGCCCGCCAGCAGCGATGCAAACCAATTGGCAATAGCGGTTATCACCGGGTTTAACGCATTTTTTAAGGCATGGCGATAGATAATAGCATTATTGCTCAATCCTTTCGCTTTAGCGGTGCGGATATAATCCTGGCCCAGCACATCAAGCATGGCATTGCGGGTTAATTGTACGATAATGGCCAACGGCCGCAGCCCAAGCGTCACCATGGGCAGTATTAAGTTCTTCCAGGTTATTACCTCCCCTTTAAATGGGTCGTAACTATACAGGCTGCCCGACATGTTGAGGCCGGTGTATCTGCTTAATTCAAAACCGAATATCCAGGCGATAATTATCCCCGCAAAAAACGATGGCGCCGATACGCCTAACGTTGAAAAGGCTATTGCCAGCTTATCGATCCAGGTATTTTGGTTTACGGCACTCACAACCCCTAAAAACACGCCGATGATGATGGCAAAAATCATGGCCGTGGTGGCCAATACCAGCGTGTTGGGAATGACCTCCATCAGCAGCCGGGCCACCTCTTTATGCGTTTGATAGGAACGGCGCAGGTAGGGCCATTTTAGGGCGATTACCTTATCACCGGGCACGCCGAATAATTTTATATAATGGTAGCGCTCTTGCTCCTCTTTATTGTTAGCATGAAGGCCAATTGGCGACAGGTCGTTTAAATAGTAAGCAAATTGCACCGGCACGGGTTTATCCAGCCCAAACTCCTTGCGGATGGCCTGTAGCGATTGCACATCTGCCCGTTGCCCCTGTGTCATCCGCGCCGGGTCGACCGGTAAAATATTAAACAGGAAAAAAACCACCACCACAATGCCGAGCATTACAGCAATTCCGTAAAATAGCTTGCGGATGAGGTAACTTATCATTTATTGCTGAAAATATTTCTTTACCAAATCATCATACTTAGGCATGGAGTGGTAATGCCACTTGCCCAGAACTGTCCCGTTTTTTAACA
>JBDUDE010000721.1:0-13279 GCA_040003105.1 Mucilaginibacter sp.
AGAATATCAATGATTTCAAAGAACAATTTTTATTTTTTAATGGACACTAATGATTTTTAATAGTTAAATATAAGCAATTTAACCCAGAAATCAATGCCGAGTTGGGCGTTTTTAAGGGAATTATCGAAGTAAACAATAACTCATTTCCATAAGTCCTCAGTGGCTATCCTCTTACCTTTCCCATTTTTAATATCTTCCCGGCCCTGAAGGATTTTTTCGACAAATTCTGGGCTGTAAGCAATATCTTCAGCCTTAAAATCAATTTTCATCGCTTTTAACATGGTTTTAATAGCAGTCATTTGTACTCTTGTTTTCGGGTATACAATCAAAGTTTCCATAAGCGTATTTATTATTCTCTTTTCCAAATAATCAGTTCGCAACTAAGTGCAACCACAAATGTGTTTCCGGTATCAGAAAACCCAAATGCCCTAACTTCACAAGGGCCGTCTTTGGCTACGAAAATTTCTTTATCCTGCACACCATGTTTTAAAAATACAGATTGCACATTGTATTTCTCAAAGGGCGGATCATCCGGGTAGGGGTCGCTTAGGCTCAACTCCCATCCGTCGACAGTTCTTGACGGTAGCTTTCTTTCGCCAAATAACCCGGATGTTTTTATCCCACTGCTAATGTTGACAATATTCACGTGAATAGTACTGGTTGCTTCATCAAAATCTTGCCACCAATTCTCGTCGTCACGATAAATTTTTTGACCGGTTAAACAATCAAATACTCCCCGGCCCTGGCCTGATAATACGATTAACGTATCGTTATTGTCAATGTATCCTATATTTTCAAGGCCTCCAATTGCAAAAGTATTGAGACGCTTAAACATGTCAATATTTACCGACGATTACTTTATAAAACCCGTCAAAATCCAAATAAACATTCGCCAACTCTTTTAGTCTTTCCGAGCTGATGGTTTTTACGGTTTCTACATACCTGTCGTAATAATCATAATCCAAACCGGCGAAATAAAGGTTCTTGAATTTATCGGCATGCGAGAATACATTTTCCAGGCTGCCTAATAACGAGCCCAGCATATAGTTACGTACCAGTGAAAGTTCTTCATCCGGTATCAGTTCAGTTTTTAAGATGTTTATTTCCTTTTCAATTTCAGTAATTGCCGCATTGCAAACATCAGCGCCAACTTCGGTGGCTATAAACATGGCACCAGCGTGCTTCAGCGAGCTCATGCCCGACCCTATGCCGTAAGTATAACCTTTGTCCTCGCGGATATTTGCCATCAGCCTGGAGCCGAAATAGCCGCCTAACACGGTATTCAATACCTGTAACCCCGGGAAATCCGGGTGGGTACGGTTAATTACCGGTAACCCCATACGGATGGCTGATTGCAAAGCATCCGGTTTTTCAGTAAAGTAAAAATGTTCGGTTGATGATATTATCTCCGGTTGGGTGGTATCCGGTTTAATATCCGGGTTTGTCCAGCCTTTATCAAAAGTATTGGTTATCAGCTCCAGTATTTGCGGTTCAATTTTGCCCGATATAATTATCGTACAGTTTGATGGCTGGTACATTTGTTTAAAATGCGCCAGCATATCTTCACGGTGAAGGGTTTTATAGGTGTCGGCATCAGCGCCCAGGCCATACAAAGTATCGCCATATAAAGCCTTGTTAAAATTGCGGCGGGCCACATAGTCGTTTTTCTGCATGCTTACCTGCAGTTTTTGCTGCTGGTTGCGGATGTAGGTGGCCAGTTCTTTTTCAGGGAAAATGGAATCGGTCAGTATATCCTTTATTACCGGCAAGGTATGGTGCAAATGCTTATTTAAGCTGTACAGCGTCACCAGCGAATTATCGTACCCATAATCAACTTGTAAAAAAGCGCCGTAAAAATCCACCTTGTCCGATATTTGCGCCTGCGTCATGGCGTTTGTTCCCTCAGTGAGCATACTGTTTACCGCGCTATTCAGTAAGGGCTTTTTGGGATTATAGCGCTGGTTGGCGAATATCCACTCAATACGCACCAACTCCTGGTCGCCGCTGTTGAAGCAAAATATGTTACAGCCGTTATCCAGCGCCTGGTGTGCCGGCCTCAGCAAATTTATATTATCTATCGCCCTGAATTCCGGGGCTGTTATTCTGTCTATAGTCATTGGTCAGTAGTCATTGGTCATTGGTGTGACCTGTTATAAAACTTTGTCAGTATCCGAAAAGTCCTCAAATCCGCTTAATCCCGGTTCAGACTTTCTCCGCCAAATAAATCAGCGTAGTTGAATTATCTTTCCTGAATAATTGATTAGCCAGCTCTTTTATCTGCGCGGCAGTTACCTGTAAATATTTCCCGGTTTCGTGATTCAGCAAATCAGCATCACCCAAAAGTTCGAACGAGGCGAGGTTCATGGCCTTGTCCAGCAGCGACATTTCTGAAAATATCATAGTCGACTCTGTTTTGTTCTGAACCTTGGTCAACTCATCAGCCGGTATGTCGATGGTTTTTATTTTCTCCAATTCATCCCAAATAGCAGCTTCGGCCATTTCAATGCTGATATTTTCGAGCGGCTTGCCCTCAAATACAAACATACCTTTGTCAAGGCTGCCCGTCATATAGGCGTGTACTTCACTGAATATTTGCTTCTCCTTTACCAGGCTGCGGTATAAGCGCGATGAATTACCACGCGATAAAATATCCGACAGCAACTCAGCCACATAATAGCTTTTATCCAGCCTGTCGGCCATTTGGAAGGCAATATAAACATCGTTTAACGGCACCTTCGCTGTTACCGTTGCGCGGCGCTCATCATGTTGGTCCGGCTCCTGAGGTAAATTGCGCACGTATTTCTCGCCCGCAGGTATAGGGCCGAACCATTTTTCGGCAAGTTGTTTTACCTGGTCCAAATTAATATCACCGCCAACAACCATAATAGCGTTTTGCGGGGTGTAATGCTTTTTAAAGAATGCTTTTACATCCTCAATTTTTGCATCTTCGATGTGTTTGAGCTCTTTGCCGATGGTTGCCCACTGGTAAGGATGTTTTTTATAAACCATAGGGCGCAGCTTTAACCAAACATCGCCATACGGCTGATTGAGGTAACGCTGCTTAAATTCTTCAATCACCACATTGCGCTGCACTTCCAAACTTTTTTCGCTAAAGGCAAGGCTCAACATGCGGTCGCTTTCCAGCCAAAAGGCTGTCTCGATATTTGCCGATGGCAGGGTGATATAGTAATTGGTGATATCGTTACTGGTAAAGGCGTTGTTTTCGCCGCCTACGCGTTGCAGGGGCTCATCGTAGCTGGGTATGTTTACCGAGCCGCCAAACATCAGGTGTTCAAATAAATGCGCAAAGCCGGTTTGTTCGGGGTTTTCGTCGCGGGCGCCAACATCATACAGGATGTTAAGCACTGCCATTGGGGTCGTATGGTCTTCATGCACGATGACGCGCAAACCATTATCAAGAGTAAATCGGTTGAATTTAACCATTTGTAAATTTTCAATTAACGGAAAGCAAATGTAGAGTTTTTGTTGAATGGGTGAAACGTTGTAATGTTGAAAGGTTGTAAAGTTATTTGTTTGATTTTATTGGGGGTGATTTCTACCTTTAACCGTTCACCTTTTCCCTTTTACCTCAAAAATGACGCAAACCGAGCTTATCAAACAAATATCCAAAGCCATGGGAAAGCCCAGGGTGCTCAGGCTCGCGAAAACATTGAGTGACGAACAGTATTCATTGCACGACCTTATAGACGTCACATTTTGCCCGGATAAAGTAACGGCATTCAGGGCATTATGGATATTGGAAAACGCTTTGCTGGGTAACCCGTTGAAATATGTTGCTGATTTGGAATACTTTGTATCGCGCATTAAAGAAGTTAGACACCCCGGCCCGCAACGGCACTACGCCAAAATATTAATGCATTTAACCGACCCGGGAATACCGCCGGTTATCACTGCCAAATTACAATCATTAGATTTGGAACCCACTGTTGAACAATTATTTGACTGGATGATTGACCCCAAAGCAAAAATTGCGGTAAAGGTATTTGCTTCCGAAGCGCTGTTTAACCTGCGCCACCGGTACGATTGGATTGCCGAAGAACTTGCCAACCAAATACAATTCCTGATGCGCAATGGCTCGCCGGCAATCCAATCCCTCGGTAAAAAATTGTTAGCGGTGCTTACTTAGCAATCGTCCCAACCTCGGCATCTGCCTCGGGTTTATCGGCCCGGTTTAAATTATCGCTCACCTGGTCGTGGTTTAATTTGGCGGCAATGGCTGATGATGCGTTATCGGCATAAGTGCCAAAGGCATTAATCAGCACGCCCTTTAAATCGTATTTTTTTGAGGTAACAGCGTAAACGATAGACATATCCGAGGGGTTGCTGGCACCCTCAAAGCGGTAAAACTCGTCAATCTCTATATCGTCGGCAGTCATGTGGATGTTTCTATCTTTATCGTCAACCGTATCGCCCTCAAGGCTAAGATTGGCGGTATATCCTCTTTTCATCAAATCGTTAGTGGCTTCCACTAAATTATTATATGTTTTCATGGTGATGCTTTGGTAAAGTAAATTGATACCTTCTAAAAAGGCTCCTATAATATAACCACAGAAGGCAATGGTTGTTTGATGGAAAGTTAATTGATGGCGTCAAACCAGCTAATATAATATCTTCGTATTCCTGGTAATACTCTTTAAACCAAATTTATTACATTCGTAAATCAGTAAAATTTAATAGCCCCGTGAAAAAAATAGCATTACTTTTTAGCATTTCACTACTTATTCAATTTGTTTTCAGCCAGCCGGCCCCCAAACCTTTCGGTCCGCTGCCGACCAAAGGGCAGCTAAACTGGCAGGAAACTGAAATGTACTGCCTAATCCATTTTGGCCCGGATACTTATACTGATAAGGAATGGGGCTACGGCGATGAAAACCCTGCAATTTTTAACCCGGTACAATTTAATGCGATGCAGATTGTCGGCGCAGCTAAAGCAGGCGGCTTTAAAGGTATTGTAGTGGTAGCCAAACACCATGACGGTTTTTGCCTTTGGCCAACCAAAACCACGGAACATAATATTTCAAAAGCTTCCTATAAAAATGGCAAGGGCGATATATTACAGGAATACCGCGATGCCTGCAAGAAGCTGGGCATGAAGATGGGCGTCTATTGCTCGCCCTGGGACAGGAACAGTGCCCTTTACGGCAAACCTGAATACGTAACCGAAGTTTACCGCAAGCAATTGGAAGAACTATACAGCCACTACGGCCCCATATTTATCTCCTGGTTTGATGGCGCAAACGGCGGCGATGGCTACTATGGCGGCGCAAAAGAAGTACGCAAGATTGACCGCTCCACCTACTACGGCTGGAAAGATACCTGGGCAATCCCGCGCCGGATGCAGCCAAATGCTGTTTTATTTGGCGATGTTGGCCCCGATGTGCGCTGGGTGGGCAACGAAGCAGGACATGCCGGTGTAACCAGTTGGGCCACCTACACGCCACATGCGCCTGACGAAGGTAAAGAACCCGGCAACGGCTACACCAAAGATTACGAAGGCACCGAAGGCCATCGTGATGGCAAATATTGGATACCTGCAGAATGTGACGTGCCATTCCGCCCCGGATGGTTTTACCACAAAACCCAGGATGGCAAGGCCAAAACCGCCGACTCGCTGCTGAATCTTTACTACCAAAGCGTAGGCCGCGGCGCCTGCCTCGACCTTGGCCTTGAGCCCGATCAACGCGGCTTGCTTAACGACGATGACGTTGCCAAGCTGAAAGATTTTGGAAAGCGGTTAAAAAACACTTTCGCTGTAGATCTTGCGAAAGGGGCAACGCTAAAAGCCAGCAACACTCGTGGCGGCAATAAAGTGAAATTCGGCGCGGCCAATTTATTGGATAACGACCGTTACAGCTATTGGGCGACCGATGATAAGGTGACCACTCCCGAATTGTTGCTGGACCTGCATCAGCCTAAAACATTCAACGTTATCCGCCTGCGGGAAAATATAAAATTAGGCCAGCGGATTGACGCCATAGCGGTTGATGCCTGGCAGAACGGCAAATGGGAGGAAATAGCGGCAGCCACCAGCATTGGCGGTAATCGACTTATCCGTCTGCCGCATAATTTTACCGCACGCAAAATCAGGTTAAGAATTACAAAGGCGGCTGTTTGTATTGCGTTAAGCGATTTTGGGTTATATAAAGAAATTCGCTTTCCGCAATCTATGCGCAAAGATGAACATTCGCAAACCATGCTGTACGATACCACAACGAAACCGGAATTGATCTCCAAACAATTCACCTTTACTGAAGGTGCTTCTGTTGACAAAAAAGGGAATGTGTTTTTTACGGACCAGCCTAACAACAAAATATGGGAATACAGTGTGGATGGCAAGTTGACAATGTGGATGGATAATACGGGGCGCTCAAACGGAACATATTTCGATAATAAAAGTAACCTGGTAACATGTGCTGATGAGCATAACCAGCTATGGTCTATAGCGCCAGACCAGAAAGTGACCGTTTTATTGACCGATTATAACGGCAAGCTGATGAACGGCCCAAACGATATTTGGATAGATAACAAAGGCGGCATTTATATGACAGACCCTTATTACCACCGTGATTATTGGACGCGTAATAAGCCTGAAGTCGATGGACAAAAAGTATATTATCTGCCACAAGGAAAAAAACAGCCAATCCCAGTGGATGGCAGCTTGAAGCAGCCTAACGGCATTGTAGGAACGCCGGACGGTCAATTCCTTTTTGTGGCTGACATTGCCGACAATAAGATGTACAAATTCAGCGTAGAAAAAGACGGTAAGCTAAGCAACCGCTTGTTGTTCTGCAACCAGGGCGGCGACGGTATTACGCTTGATGAGCGCGGTAATCTTTATATAGCAGGTAATGGTGTTACCATTTACAATCCCCAGGGACAGAAAATAGGCCACATACCTGTTCCTGAACCATGGACGGCCAATTTATGTTTCGGCGGGGTAAATAAGGATATACTTTTTATTACCGCGTCAAAAGCATTTTATATGCTGAAGATGAAGGTGAAAGGAGTGGAGTAGGGGTATTTCAGAATAGGTAACCACAGAGATACAGAGGAGACACGGACAGCATAGGGCTTTTCTGGCATTAGAATTAGTTATTTCAATTTCCCGTTTACAATCCTGTCCGAATAATCCTGTATAAATGCCTTGAAATCAGCTACGCCTTTGGTCATTTCGGGGTTTAAGGTTCCATCCATCAGGTTCTTTTCAAAGCTTTTATCGTCAGCGGCAAATATCCCGGTAATCTTTTTCCCGTCGAACAAATAGATATAGTTGCCCTGTAAAAACTGGTAAATATTGCCGAGAGAGTTTATTGCCCTTGGCGTTTCGCCGGGCGCGTTGCTGATTAAGCTGCGGCCCCAGGACCGGAACGGTTTGTTGTAGCCGATAAGGCTTACTATCGAAGGATAAATATCCATCTGCTGCGCAATGTCGGTTCGTGCACCGGTTAAGCCGTAGGATTTATTGGCGCTGTAAAACAGTATTGGCACCGCAAAACGGTTGACTGGCTTATTGTATGCCGGGTAATAGGTTTGGTTGGTATGATCCGCGGTAATTACAAATATGGTGTTGCTATACCAGGGCTGTGTTTTGGCGTAGTTAAAAAATTCGCGCAGCGAATAGTCGGTGTATTGTACGCATTTATCGATAGCGAGCGGGCCGCCCTCGAATTTGTTTTTGTATTTGGCCGGAATTTTAAATGGGTCGTGCGAAGACAGGGTAAACAGCGTAGCCATAAACGGTTGCTTTTGCGTACCCAGCGTTTTGCCCATAAACTGAAAGAAAGGCTCGTCCCAAATTCCCCAAATGCCGTCGAAATCTTTGTCGTTATTATACTCTGTGCGGCCGTAATAATTTTTCATCCCTAAAATATTGCCGAATCCTTCGAACCCCATTGAGCCATTCGCCGCACCATGAAAAAAGGAGGTTTGATACCCCAAACTATCGCAAATAGAAACCAGCGATTGAATTTTTTGCTTTGCATAAGGCGACGAAGTAAAAGCCGTTTGAAACGACGGTATCCCCGCTAATACCGACGACATGGCATGAATGGATTGCCGCCCATTGGCATAAGCATTGGTAAATACAAGGCTGCTGTCTGAAAGTGAATCCAAAAACGGCGTATATGATTTAAAACCCGGAATATTGGCATCCTTGTTCATGCTGCCCCAAAACTCGCGGGCTACGCTTTCCAGTATAATAACTACAACGTTAGGCTTCAACGCCGGGTTGCTGGCATATTGTTTTATTGGTTTGATGTTGGCGTTAATATAATCCGCCGTAGTAAAGTGCTCCAGCTTAAAGCTGTTGCTGCTCAGCGTGCGAAAAATAGCAAAGGGGGTATTTAAAATAATATCACCCTGGTTAGGTATTACAACGTGTTTATAGGCATCAACCATATTAATAGGGCGGGTGCTGTGTTTAAAATCGCCGCGTATACCGCCAATCATTAATACAATTACAACCAAAAATACTATTGCCGAGCCGGCAAAATAGGCCGTTGAGTTTTTTATGGTGAAGGGTTTAACTTTTACCCGCCTGTAAAGCCATATCCAAATGGCACAGCATACCAGGTAAATGAAAATTACGTACCAGTATTCCCAGGTAAAATGCTCGAACAGTGCTTTTTTATTGCTCTCATCAGACAGCAAGTCGAGCGTTGCACGGGTTGAGCGTACCTGGCTGAAACGGTAGTATATAATATCCACAAAGTTTGTGGCATAAAACAGCAAATTGCTTACGAAGTATAAAATGGTTAAGCCCTTTTGAAACTTTGGCTGTGTGTTGATTTTTAAAGGCAGTATGCTTAGAATAATAAACAGGCTATTGATATATAGCAGCGCTGTAGTATCAAAAGCCAGCCCATACCAGCAAAGCTTTAGCAAAGTGAAAGTATCGTCTACCGCGAACAGGTTCGTGTTATAAGCGAAAAATAATACCCTGCTGATAAAGTAAAACAGGTAGGCCAGTAATAGCCGGTATAAAAGTGCTTTGTATTCTGCTAGCCTGCTTGTAAACCCCATTAATATTGCGTTTTTTAATCCCCCAAAGCTGTTTTTAGCCGTCGGTCTGGTTAAAAGCGAAACTACTAAAAACGCAATTAATTAACGCTGATTTTACCTGGTGTTTATGTGGTAATCGGATAAACTACAAAATATTGACAATTAAGGAGAGCCGTTTTGTGCGATTTGTGAACTTCGAAACGGCAAAGCGTTCCATTTTTGCACAAGTGGAACACCTGGAACGCTATGAAACATACTGATTTTAAGGGTGTTCCATTTTTGAACAAATTTGATAGGATGATCAAGCGCTATAAACTGGCGCCTTTTGGACGTACCGCTGTTATCTCTGTGTGTCATAGCCAGACCCTCCGTGCCATCACTTCCTACCGCGTTTTGCAATTCTCCTTAATAACCTCCACTGCGCGTTTATCACCCAATGCCAACGCGGCGTTAAAATCCATGCAGGCGCCGGTTTTGTCGCCCTGATCAAGTTTCATGGCCCCGCGGCTTAACAAAGCCTGGCTGTTTTTGGGGTTGATGTTAAGGCACTTGGCAAAGTCATCGGCCGCGCCGGGAAAATCACGCATCAGGCTTTTGGTAGTCGCGCGGTATAAAAAGGCCTGTTCATAGGCCGGATCTATTTTTATAGCATTATTAAAGGCTTCCACCGCCGCCGCGTAGTCTTCTAAAACCCCCTGTGCCACCCCGATATTAAAATACAGGTTTGCATTATCAGGGCTTAAAGTAAGGGCTATGTTATAATCGGCAATGGCTTCTTTGAGCTGGCCAAGCTTGCTTTTTAAGCCACCCCGGTTAAGGTAAGGCCGCATTACATTTGGATTAAGCGCGATTGATTTATTATAATCAGCCATAGCGCCATCGTTGTCTTCCAATAAAAATTTCGAATAGCCCCGGTTATCAAGTGCCATTGCCGATTCCGGCTCGGCCGCTATAAATTTTGTATAGTCACCAACCGAGCCCTTTATATCCTGCAGGTAATACCTTACCAGGCCCCGGTATAAATATACTTTACTATAGCTTGGATTGGCTGTAACACATGAGTCGTATTCTGCAAGCGCTTCTTTATATCGTTTTGAAGTTTCCAACCCATAGCCTTTTTGAAAATAGCGGGCAGCTACGGTGGTATCCGCCTGGCAAAATGCTATAGATGCAAAAAATAAAAATATAACAGTTATTAAAGGGGATTTAAACATGGGGTAAAGATAAAGCCGCTGGTAATAAAATCACAGTACAGACTGGCCTGATACCCAATGTTTAACATTTTTTAACTCCGGGGAATGCCAAATTATTTGCCATGAGTCAATTTTATAACCCTGCCATCTTTTTCAGATAAAATAATGAAGAAAGTTCCGCCAACAACAATGTAACCTTTACGTTCTGGTAACGAGCCGCTTAATAACCAATAGCCGTCAAGGAAACTTACATTATACGGTTTTTCACCCAGAATATGGTTTTTGCCATAAATCTTAAAAAGAATAGGTTCGGCTACTGCTATTGCTGTTTGCTTATCCGGTATTACTTTATCCACTAAAATCTGCTTGCCTGTTGTATCTGCAAGGGCACTTTTTATTATTTCTTTTTCCCGTTTAATCTCATCGCTGCTTTGCTGATTTTGGGCAGATGAAATTAACGGGAAGAATAGCAAAAGAAATAAAAACTGTCTCATAGTTAAAGCATCATGTATTCATATCCAAAAATGTACAACCTTTCGCCTTTTACCTTTCAGCTTTAACCTTAAGCCGAGATCGCATTTATAATATCATACTGCGTAATAATCTCAATCTCGCCATTATCCTCAACCAGCACGGCAATATTATCCTTGTTTATCATGGCCGATATTTTATCTATCGACGTAGTCAAATCCACAAACGGGAACGGTGCGGTAGTGATATTTTTTATCGGCTGAGATTTGATGGATGGGCTTTCTATCAGCGAATTCAATATGTCGCTCTCGGTAATTTTGCCAATCACCATTCCCGCCTGCGTAACCGGTATTTGCGATATGTTAAGCGATTTAATGGTGTTAATAGCTTCCAGCACCGTTTTCTCGCAATCGATGGTAACGATCTGCTGGTTTTCTTTTTTGGCGATGATGTCGCGGGCGGTTAGCTTGCCGTCTTTCAGGAAGCCTCGGTCGCGCAGCCAGTCGTCGTTATACATTTTACCGAGATAGCGAGTGCCATGGTCGGGGAAGATTACCACCACCACGTCGTCTTCCTTAAACTTATCCTTCATTTGCAGCACGCCGGCAATGGCCGAACCTGTCGAGTTGCCGGCGAAAATGCCTTCCTTACGCGCAATTTCGCGGGTCATTAACGCTGCGTCCTTATCGGTTACTTTTTCAAAATGGTCAATCAGGCTAAAATCTACGTTTTGCGGTAAAAAGTCTTCGCCTATGCCTTCGGTTATGTACGGATAAATTTCATTTTTATCCATTATACCGGTTTCCTTATACTTTTTAAATACCGAGCCATAAGTATCTATGCCGATAATTTGTATGGCCGGATTCTTTTCTTTCAGATATCTGGCGATGCCCGATATCGTCCCGCCCGTGCCAACACCAGCCACCAGGTGGGTTATCTTACCTTCGGTTTGTTCCCAAATCTCAGGGCCGGTCGACTCATAATGCGCCTGCGAATTGGAAAGGTTATCATACTGATTTGGTTTCCACGAATTCGGCACTTCACGCTCCAAACGCGACGATACTGAATAATAAGAGCGGGAATCCTCGGGGTCAACATTCGTTGGGCAAACAATTACCTCGGCGCCAAAAGCACGCAGCGCGTCAAATTTCTCCTTCGACTGCTTATCCGTACTGGTAAAAATGCATTTATAGCCCTTAATAACGGCCGCAATAGCCAATCCCATACCCGTATTGCCCGATGTGCCTTCAATAATGGTTCCGCCCGGCTTAAGTTTGCCGCTTTTTTCGGCGTCTTCAATCATCTTCAACGCCATGCGGTCTTTAATGGAATTGCCGGGATTGGTGGTCTCAATTTTGGCCAGCACGGTTGCGGGGATGTCTTTGGTTACTTTGTTCAATCGCACCATGGGCGTGTTGCCAATGGTCTCTAATATATTATTATGCCACATAAATTTAAGTTCAATAAACCCGGTAGGGGGTTGGTTATGGGTCAAAATTAGCGTTAACTTTTCAGATTTACGAAGTTTAAGTCGATGTGTTTGTTTTAATGGCTCGTTGAGGATTGCGCCGTTTGCAACTTCGTCAGCGAAATCGCTTTTAGAACAGGAGGCTCCGCTGGAGCCCGGCAAAAACTATGTATGGTGGGCTATAAACAGGTAGCTCCGCTGGAGCTAAGGATGCTTGTCAACCCGACTCCAGCGGAGTCTCCTGTTTATAGATTTAAAAACGGGGAAGTTTAGGCTCCATGGGAGCCTCCTGACAGCTGTTCGATCTTAAGCGCGATCTACCTGAAAGTTCCTAATTTTTACAGCGACCCTATCGCGGTTAATCAATAAAAATGCAAAATACTTTATGGAAAATATAACATCCATGCATCTTGCAATAAATCAACCTTAAATTATTTTGCTTATGTTTATTCGGCAGGCTAAAACCACTTCACAATTGCAGTTTCAGTTTATGGGGAAACGTTTACTTTTTTTTATTATTTTAAGTTTAGTCGCACTTGTCGGCTATGGCCAAAGGCCGCTGACCAATAGCAGGCAGAGCAGTTATTATACCTATATCTATAAAATAACCAATGCTGATATTTCAGATTTTTATCAAAAGCCAGACTACAAACCAGCAGACAAAATACTCCATAACCCGATAGATTCCTTTAAAACTGATAAATATTGGGAAAATACGTTGCCGCCGGGTAATTACCTGAAAGTTTACGCGCTAAAAGATCAGCTTAAGTATGACCTTATCGAAAATCATTCAGCTTTCTTTAAAACCCTTACCGATGGCGCCCAACAGCGTTTTATCCTAACGGATAAAATGGGCCACCCCTTAACAGATGCAAAAGTTAAAATAAATGGAGGGGCGGTCGAGTACAACGAAAAAAAGACATACGTGATTAATCGCTTAAAAAATAAAAATATCATCCAGGCTGATTATTTGGGTGTTTCAAATTTTTTCCTGCTAAAACAGGAAGGATATGATTCAGATGATGACGACAAAAGCTGGTTTAACAGGTCTAGGGCAAGCGCTATCTCGACGCACTCAGTGGCCTCTTCGTCAGCCAGCTCGGGCATGGCCGTACCGAGCTCGCGG
>JBDUDE010000220.1:0-13265 GCA_040003105.1 Mucilaginibacter sp.
ACTATCGGTGTGCTTGGCACACATATGGTCACCGGTTTTTGGCAATGGTACGGGCCGAAATGGATTGTGTACAAGCTTCATAAAGATAACAACGACCCTACAATACAAGGCATTGATTATACCGACATTAAAACACGATTTGATAAAGAAGGCTGGACAAACAATCCGAACATGTTTATGGGCACGCCACGCTGGTGGCTAACCGGCAAGGTCGATTGGGCGCTTAAGGGAGCCAAGGACATTACGGTTTTTAACAACGACCCCCGCAACCTGGCTTTTATGGTAGAACCTAAAAAACTATTAGGTAAAGATGCCATTATCATAAGCGATCAGGAGCAATTAGACGTTAATGCCGATGCCAAACCATTTTTCGATAGCGTGACACAATTGCCGGATATCGAGATAATCCGCAGCGGCCGGGTAGAGTATAAGCTGCAGGTTTTTTATGGGAAAAACTTTCATGTTCCGGCGGGTAAACGCATGGATTTGCCGTTGTACAGGCAATTGGTTGGCTTGCCTCCGTTTGGGAACTAAAATCAGGCACTAACGGTCACGAATTAGATCGAATTACACGAATTAGATAGGCACGAATTTTTGCAAATCAGGCCGAATCACACGAATTAGTAAATCAAGAATACAAAATTAAAGCTCCACTAATTAAGAATGAATTTATTGAATATCAGAACTCAAACATCACATAGAACCGCCATCCAAAATTCGTGTAATTCGTTAAAATTGGTGAAATTAGTATCTTCTCAATTCGTCAAGCTTGTATTCGTCTTAATTTGTTCCCCGTTTTTCTTATCGGCCCAAAATGTAAATATTATCCCCCTGCCAAAATCGGTTATTAATGGTGAAGGGCAGTTCCGGCTAAGCGGCAACACAGTTATCGGCATAAATGATACTTCGCTATTGCCACAGGCCAATTATTTGCAAACTGAATTTAAAAAATATAACGGTACGCCCATAGCGGTCGACCAGGATGAAAGCAAAGCAACGATAGATTTGCGGTTGGTGAAAAAAGATCAATTGCCCGGGTCGTACACATTAAAAATTGAATCAGCTAAAATAACTATTACATCAGCCAGCAGCGAAGGTGTCTTTTATGGATTGGTGTCGTTATTACAAATGATTCGCGCCCAGCCACAGGGACTCGTTAATTTGCCGGCAATAGAAATAACTGACGCGCCGCGTTATCAATGGCGGGGGTTTATGCTTGACGAATCGCGCCATTTTTTTGGGAAGGAAAAAGTTAAGCAACTGCTTGACTGGATGGCTTTTTATAAGCTGAATAAATTTCACTGGCACCTGACCGATGTTAACGGCTGGCGCATCGAAATAAAAAAGTATCCTTTGTTAACAACGATAGGCGGCATCGGTAATAAAACCGACACCCTCGCACCGGCAAAATACTATACCCAGGCTGATATTAAGGAAATTGTAGCTTACGCGGCCGAGCGTTTTATAACTGTTATCCCCGAAATTGATATGCCCGGCCATGCCACTGCGGCCAATAAAGCCTATCCCGAATACAGCGGCGGCAGCGTTACCAAATACCCGAACTTTACGTTCGATCCGGCAAACGAAAAGACCTACCAGTTTTTGACTGATATTTTAAAAGAAACCAATTCGTTGTTTCCGGCGGGAATGGTTCATTTAGGTGGCGACGAAGTTTCGTTAGGCATGCAGGCCTGGGCGGGCCGACCTGTTATTACAGAGATGCTGGCCAAAAATAACTTCGGCTCGTTGGCGGATTTGGAGCATTATTTTTTCCGTCGTATGGCTGATTCGGTTATCAAAATGAATAACAAAATCTTGTGCTGGGACGAAGCAGCAGAAGCCGACTTGCCTGCTGATAAAACAATAGTGTTTTGGTGGAGGCAAAATGTACCCTCGCAATTGCGGTTGGCCTTGCAGAAAAAGTACCAGGTGGTGCTTTGCCCAAGGCTGCCTATGTATTTTGATTTTGTGCAGGATAAAAGTCATATCGCTGGCCGCCGCTGGAGCAGTACGCAGTTTAGTCCGGTTAGCAGTGTGTACAACTTCCCTTATAAAGAGTTCCCGGCCGATGAAATACAATCGCCCCAAATACTTGGCGTGCAGGCAAATTTGTGGACGGAATTGGTAGAATCGCCAAAGCGCCTGGATTTTATGGTGTTTCCCCGCCTGGCAGCGCTATCAGAAGCGGCGTGGACAGATTCGGCGCGTAAAGATGAGGCATCGTTTAACGAAAGGCTGAAATCAAATTTTTCATGGTATGATAAGGCAGGCATCTATTATTTCAACCCGTTTGACGTAACAATGCACCCCGAGCCGGTTGATTTTGCACCAAAAATTGTGGTAAAACCGGTGAAGCATAAAAAGCACGCGCATGGCCGCAAATCGAAAGTTGGCGGGCATCATGCCAAAAAAAGTGAGGGTAAAACTGGCATTAAAAAACACCATTCAAAAAGTAAAACGAAAAAATAGTTCTTTCGGCGTGGTTGTTTTTACCATAGAGGCCACAAATAAATTCACAAAGGGCACCGAGCCTTGATGATGTAGATTCTTTGTTAATTATTTTTTCTTCTCTGTGTTCTTCGTGCCTCCTCTGTATCTCTTTGGTTAAATAGCCAGGAGTAACTCCAACATGCAAAATTCCGCCTATCAATTTCCGCAATATCATTAACTATTAAGCGCCATTTGCGCTACTTTTAGCATCGAAATAATTTTAACCGTTTTGAAAAATAGCTTCTGTAATTCTAAAATAATAAAGCCGGTGTTTTTACTGGCGACAATTATATCATTAATGGCATCTGCAAAAAAAGCTTATAGCCAGGCTGAGGTTGAGCCCTGGGGCAATATTACCGGCATCCGCAAAAGCGGGCAGCTGTTTGATTTTGAAACCAGTTTGCGGATAGTAAGCACCGATAGGAAACATGCCACATCAACCGCTAAAGAAAAGCAGCGGCCCCATTACAAACGGGTTAACGACGATGAGCAGGAGGTAACCACCAGCATCGACAGCTTATATTTTACCGAGACTGTAAAAGACAACGGTGGCGGCAAGATAAAAGTAACCGTTCAACTAGCCGCACATAAAGACACGACCTTGCAGGGCGTTTATTTCGTAATTGCTTTACCCGGTGAGTTTTTAAACGGCGATCTGCGTTATGCAAACGGTGATAAACCTGAACTTGACCGCTTTGTTAAGGCCGGCGCCGCGGAATATGACGATAATGCCAAAGGTTTAGAGTTAGAAACTACCACCCGAAAATTTAGTGTAAAAACCAGCGAAAAATCACTCATGATGGTACGCACAGAAAATGTGAAAGGGCAGCAAAAGGTAGCCATTTTTATCCCCCTAAAACTTGGTGAGGTTAAAAGCGGCGAAACGGTTGAGAAGGAATTTACCATCAAAGCCTCGGGAGAAATTGACGAAACGCCTATTGCGATTGCCATAAATACCGCACAACAGGGCCGCGCGTTTGAGGGGCTGGGCGGCAATTTTCGTTTGCAAAATCCAAAGAACGATCCGCAGGTTATTGATCATAGCCTTCAAAACCTGCGCGTGGCCTGGGGCCGCGTTGAAATGCCCTGGCGCTTTTGGCAGCCCAAACTGGATACAGACCCAACTACCATAGCCGACTCTGGCAAAATACATCCAGCTGTTAAAAAAGCCATGGAGATGGCCCACAGGCTGGACAGTATGGGTATCCCAATAGCGTTATCTGCCTGGTTCCCTCCGGATTGGGCGGCTGAGGGTAAGCTGAATTTCCGCCCGGTTAATGGTGTTTGGGGAAATAAGTTGAATAAGGATAATATGGAGGCGATTTACAAATCCATAGCCGATTATATCATCTACCTTAAAAATAAATACGGTACTGAGCCGAAGCTGTTCTCATTTAATGAGTCGGATTTGGGGATAAACGTTAGGGTTACGGCGCAAGAGCACCTGGATTTTATAAAAGGCTGCGGCGCTTATTTTGCTGCGCATGGCGTAAAAACCAAGATGTTGCTGGGTGATAACTCCGACGCAACGACTTATACTTTTATTGACCCGGCTTTGAATGACCCTGATGCTAAGCAATTCATCGGCGCAATTTCATTCCACTCGTGGCGCGGCTGGGAGACACCGATATTGCAAAAATGGGCTGATGCAGCGACTAAGCTGGGCGTGCCGTTATTAGTTGGCGAAGGCAGCATTGACGCCGCCGCCTGGAACTACCCGGACATTTTCCAGGAGCAAACCTATGCGCTGGAAGAAATAAACCTTTATACCCGTATGCTGGCCATTTGCCAACCGGCATCTATACTACAGTGGCAGCTTACGTCTGACTATTCGCCGTTGATAGGAGGGGGGATTTTTGGCAATAATGAACCGCTGCACCCCGGTCAGCGGTTCTGGAACCTTAAACAGCTATCAATAACACCAAAGGGGTTATTTGCCATGCCGGTAACCAGTAACAAAGCCGATGTTTCTTGCGCAGGGTTGGGCGATAACAGCAAAGGTGCATACGCAATTCATTTGGTTAATAACGGCCCTAAAAGAAAAGTAACATTGACAGGTTTACCCGCCAGTGTTAAGGAGTTGAATATTTATACCACCAATAAGGAAACCAACATGAAGCAGGGCACCGTGAAAATAAAAGATGGCGTGGCTGAATTTAAAATGTCGGCGGTGAGTTACGTAACGTTAGTAAGTCAGTATTTTTGATAGTCCAAAGTTTGAGTCGACAGTCTTAAGTCAAAAAAAATGGACTTGAGACTCAGGACTATCGACTCAAGACTTGAAATCACGGATTCTCTACAGTCGTATCCTGTGCCAGTACAGCATCATCGGGCGTTGTGGCCAAATCTTTATCGAGATTGTACAGGGCATCATCGTTAGCATTTGCACCACCTGCTTTTTTAATTTTGCCGAGTAAATCAAGTGCCATCGTTTCTTCCTCGGTTTGCTCTTTTACAAACCATTGCATAAAATTCCAGGTGGCCCAGTCTTTTTGCTGCAAGCTCATATCAACAATGGCGTAAATTTTGGTAGTGTTTTCCACCTCGGAAGTAAAAACTTTTTCAAAGCAATCATTTACACTTATTGGGTCAGGTCCCGGTTCGGGTATAGCTGTTACCACCACTTTTCCACCGCGCTTTAAAATGTACTCCAAAAACTTCATCATGTGGTTGCGCTCCTCGTTTGAGTGGCGGAACAGGAAATTGGCAATGCCATCGTAGCCTTTATCGCTGGCCCAGGCTGCATAGCTCAGGTAAATCTGGGCGTTGTGGGCTTCGTTGGTCATCTGGTCGTTAAGGGCTTTTGCAAGGGAATCGGATAGTCGGTTGGTGTTCATGTCAGATAGATTTATCCACTAAACCAACCAGTCATAAAAAAGTTTACGCAACAGGCAAATATGCAAGAATATTTTTGCAGACAGCCGCAGGATACCGGTTGTATCCCGCAGAGAATAACACGAAGTTGTAGGAGTTAAACTTCTTTATAAGCCGATATGTGGCTTGTTTTTATCGACAGCATAAACGATTTGCCTACACTGATTTTGATGCTTTTATTTTGAAGCATGGCTTTTATAGCTTCATCAGCTTTAAGTGCCTCGTACAAATCGCGGGCTACAGCCGAGCCGCTGATATTGTTGGTAACTTTGCCGTTTTCTAAAGCTATATTGAAGGTATAGCCTGATTTACCACGGTCGCCGGCCGATTCAAAGTCAGTAATATTCAGCTTAAATTGCTGTTCTTCGTTAAGACTTCTCTTTAAGTGCAAACGGATAACGGGGATGTACCTTTTCCAGGTAGTTAAGTATTTTCTTTCTTCCATTGTAATGCAATAAAGGTATCATTAATAAAATAGTAAATGGCTAAACACCGCATATTAATGCTTAGTTAACTTGTTTTGAAGTAATTAAAACAAGAATATGGCACAATTTGTATAGTAAGTTGGCATGTTTACACCCGTTGCCAGTAGTTTTAGACTTGTAGATTTGCTTATATCCAATGAAAATACGATGGCAAACGAAAATAAAAACTTGAGAATCTGCGAGAAAGGCCACAAATACTACAAAACCACCGATTGCCCAACATGCCCAGTTTGCGAGCAGGAACGCAAGCCGGCAGCTGGTTTTCTTTCAACACTTGGAGCACCGGCCAGGCGGGCATTGGAGAACAACGGGATAAAAACGGTAAAACAGCTTTCGGAATTTACCAAAGCCGAGATTTTAAAATTTCACGGGATGGGGCCCGCCTCGATACCCAAATTGCTGGAGGCGTTAGCGGCCGAAGGACTATCATTTAAAACCAAGGGCAAATAAACACCCTCATAAACCAATTAAATTATGTTTAAAAACACCAAAGCATTCAGCGGTTTTTCGGTAAACGATATGCAAAAAGCTAAAGAGTTTTATAATGGCACGCTCGGTATTGAGATTTCCGAAAATGAAATGGGGATAATGACCCTGCTTATTGCGGGCGGTACCAAAATTGTTGTTTATCCCAAACCCAATCATGAGCCTGCAACCTTTACTATCCTCAATTTTAATGTTGATGATGTGGATAAGGCAGTTGACGGCCTCATAGCCAAGGGGATTAAATTTGAACAATACGATTTCGGCCAAATAAAAACCGACGAAAAAGGTATTATGCGCGGCAATGGTTATGGCCCGGATATTGCCTGGTTTAAGGACCCGGCCGGGAATATTTTATCGGTGTTGAAGGGGGAATGAGTGGGATATTTCGCCGTAGAGACACAATACTTTGTGTCTCCCGCCGATAGGTAATCGTTAAATGCCTTGTTGTGTGGTTCAGAGACGGAAAATATTCCGTCCCTACAAATCAATTGAACGAGATTTTCTAATGGGGTGTCGCCTGCTCTTCCCTGAATTTGACGGCCTCAATCGGGTCGGGTAATTCTATGGGATAAGGGATTTTTTCGTAATTGTCTATAACGTCGCCAATATTTCTAATTCGTTACCCGCAGGGGTGTTTAACTCGGCATCAAAAATAAACTCGAGCCTTTTAAGCGCTTCCCTGTAGTCCTGTTCCGTGTGTATTGGTTTAAAATTCATTGCTTATATTGGCATGAACATAAAGGTACGGAATTTTCCCATCGCATGAAACCAATCTATGATACCTTAGGCAAAACCTACAATTCAACCCGTAAGGCCGACCTCTACATCGCCGGTCGTTTATCAAATTTTTTAAACCCTCAACCGGGCGGTCTTTACCTTGATATTGGCTGCGGCACAGGTAACTATACCATCGCCCTCGCTGACATGGGATTAAACTTCGTAGGCGTTGAGCCATCTGAAGAAATGCTGAAAGTGGCGCGTAACCGAAATGAAGAGATTGAATGGCTACGGGGCTCTGCCGAAAATATCCCGGTGGAAGATAATACTTTCGATGGTGTTATTGCCACGCTTACCATTCACCATTGGGATAGTTTGACAAAATCGTTTAGTGAATTAGCAAGGGTAATAAAACCTGGTGCAAGCATTGTGTTATTTACCGCCGACCCTAAACAAATGGAGCACTATTGGTTAAATCACTACTTCCCCCAGGTGCTTAAATCCTCAATTGCACAGATGCCATCTTTCGATGTTATTAATGACGCTTTGGCCGGCGCTGGTTTTGAAATCGGAACCACAGAAAAATACTTTGTGCAAGACGATTTGCAGGACACATTTCTATACGCCGGCAAAAATAAGCCGCAGATTTATTTAGATGAGGCTGTAAGGAAAGGGATGTCGTCGTTTGCAGCATTAGCTAATGCGGAAGAAGTGCGCAAAGGGCTGTTGAAACTTCAAATTGATTTCGAAGACAATAAATTCATCAGCATAAAAAATTCATACAACAATAATTTAGGCGATTACCTGTTTATTGTTGCCAAAAAGAAAAATACTCACGGATAAATAAATCCATACTATTTAAAAAGGTTTGGTAATAGCTGAACATCCTCGCTAAACAACGCCTTATTGCCCTTAAGGATAAAAGCCCTGTTTATGTTAAGCTGAAGAGTTTGTTTGCCATCATCCTCAATTTTCATATACTTTTTAAAATGAACGAGCACTCTGTCGCCTTTTTCAATCATGTATAGGTTTTGCTGCGTACCTGAAACCTTTTCAACGGTAACGGCTTTTGTTTCGCCGGATAATAATTTGCCATTTTTTGTAATATCAAGCGCATCAGGGATAATCTGAACCTGGAAGTCGGCGTGGTTTACTATAAACAGTTCGGCATAAAGTGTATCCTTTAGGTAGTAGTCCTTTAAACGGAAGTTTAGACCGCAAATGGCTATTTCCTGGTCGCTTAAAAATACAAATGCTGGTTGGGGTAGCTGCTTTAATGTTTCAAGATACCGTTTTTGTTTTTCATTAAAGTCATTCCGGGTATTAAATGAATAGCCAATTAAAGACGTCGCATGCTTTTTATTGTACGCCAGGAAATCATTGTTTTGTGCAATTGACTTTAGTGAAAGCGTGTAAATACTTCCGCTGCCGGTTTTGCTGTACGAAATAACGATGTCATAAGCTGGTTTAAAGCTGCCTTTCATACCGGTAACCTGGTATAACTTAGCATTATTAAACGGGTTGAATCTTAAAATAAGCGTTGTGTCCTTCCCTTGTTTTAGGACAAAAGGACTAAATTCCGTTGTAGGTGCGGAGTTTGCGCCGCCAGGTACGTTCAAGGCTATTTCCTGTATTTCAATGTCGTTTGCTTCGGTATTCGAAAGCTTAATTTGTAAACTTAAATCCTGTTGTTTAATATTCCCTTTTAGGTGCGGTTCTATTTGCAGAGCCCCGGAAACTATGCTAGTAGTTTGATAAATTAACTGATTTGCGTCAGGTGGCTGTTTTTTATCATTGGTACAACCAGATAATATAGTGACGTAAAGTAACAACAGGCGCAAGGGTAGCTTCATTTGTTTGATTTAGAACGTACTTAATTTATAAAAATAGACAAAAAAACATACCTGTAAGCATGTTTCTTTGTCTAAAAAATGATAATCAATAACCTGTAATCGACCAGATTGAATAGGCGTGAGGCGGCGCCTGGATCAATACGCGGCCATCGGCAGCTACAGTTTGGATCCAGCTGGAGGCTCCTGTATATTCTTTAATCTGTTTATTTGCCCAGTTCGAGGTTACCCATTGCTGTTGCCAATTGTCGCTCCCGTTAAAATATACGATAACGCCCGGTGCTGCGCCATAGCCATTTCTCCTATCGATGTACTGGTCGCTGGCGGAGTATAAGTTGGTAGTTGTGCCACCGGCCAGGGTGCGGTGTATCCAAATCAGGTTATTCATCCTGCTTTTGGTAAGCCAGGTTTCATAGTCATTGTAAAATACACAGGGATAGCCTTCGTGGGTCATGATATATGCGTAGGCAGAGTATTTGTCGCCGATAATGTCGGTATCATGATTGGATACAAAAGTTACTGATTTTGAGCCATTCCGTTTCCATAGCATATCGTCATTTAAATGGGTAAGGTCATGACTATCAAACGCGTTGTGCATAGCATAAAAACAAGCAAAATCAAAGGCGGAGGATGTGCCGCCTGTTGCGTTTACCCAGTTTTGCAGGTTTGCGGCATTGCCATCCCAGTCTTCGCCCACTGCAAAGCCACCGACGCTGTTTACATAATTCTGAACCACCCAGGCGCCATAGCCCAATACATAATCAAAACGCCAGCCATCATAATGCATGGTGTTTTTATAGTATCTCGACATGCTGTAGCTGGCGTTATAAACCCAGTTAGAAACATTGGCCTGCGCATGGCATAGGTCAGGAAAGCCGCCGAAAGCGCCTTCGTCGGACGCATGGACATTATTGGGGTGGAAATCGCTGTAGGTACGTGGGAACTTACCTGACAGCGGAACAAATTTAGTGTAGGTATTTGTGCCTGTGTATGGATTTGCTTCTAAAGCGCCGCCGCTGCTGTGGTTGAGCACCATATCGGCATATACCTGTATATTATGGGTATGCGCGTTTGCTATCAGCGTGTTCAAGTCTGTTAAATTGCCAAACCGGGTGGTAACTGACCCCATTTGATTGTAAGTTCCAAAGTCAAAATAATCAAAAGGGTCGTATCCCATACTTGAGCCACCGCTTTGGCCCTTTGTTGCCGGCGGAAGCCAGATGGCCGATATACCGGCTGCATCCCAGGCGGCTATTTTACCGTTAACGGTACCCCACCACGATGAGCCTGTTGGGGTATTCCAGTAAAACGCCTGCATTAAAACACCACCGCCGGGGCCGGGAGTAGCAAGCGGGGTGGTGTTTTTGATTTTAATTTCCACCGCCGGATTGGTTGCTTTTACATCGTTTTTTTTGCATTCCGAAAAACCAAGCAGTACCACTAAAAGTAGCGCCTGGCTTAACCTGTAGGATTGTTTTCTCATAATTATTGGTTTTATAATGTATTACAATTGGTTTCTAATTATTTCTTTAATCACTCCGGGAACGTTCCCGGAACTTTCGATAAATCACCGGCCACAATTTTTATTTCAACCAAACCGGTTTAATGCAGCACTACTAAAAACATGATAAAACCATGCAGGAAAGTATTTCTTATTACTTAAGTGGCAGTTAAGCCAAATCGAATTTAATTTAAACAGAATAGGGTATAAGTATCGTAATTGGTTTAGCAATTGACGCAAGCTAACGCGCTGAACTAAGTTACAGCAATGATTAATAAATGCAAATTAATTTTTAGTAAATGTTTAAAATAATTATTGAGTATGATTTCTTTTAAAAATTAATTTTAGGGAAAGTATCAACGTGGGATTTTTGTACATTAGTTGGAGCGGTTTTTGTTGTGCAGTTTAATGTGAACGCTATATTGGCTGTAGATGGCACGTATAAAATACACTAACTATTTTTTACTGGTAGTTAATTTAGTTTACGGTAACGTTCCCGGAAAATCGTCTGTTTTATCACTGAAACGGAAGGAAGAGAAAATATACCAGCCCGTTTTTCTGCGCGATTTTCGCTTTTAGTATAAATTTTTAGTAGGAATTACCCGATTGATTCTGGAGGCACAGTTGGGGCTTCAAATGTATCTTACATACACAGGTGCGGGCGTAAACTTATAATATGGAATTGGCTAATTCAATGAGGTTTTTCACCCGGCCACTATCTGTAACATCGTGGGTATATTCGTCGCCGGCATTGGCGCCCATAATAATATGGTCGTTTTTGTATTCCATTTTGCTTGGCACCTGCACCCTTGCGGAAGAGTGGATTTCGGTGGCGCCCGTAAAACGCACCAAATCGGCGGCGTTTTTTTCGTTAACGCCGCTGCCGGGCATAATTTTTATGCGGCTGGCTGCTTTGCTAATTAGCCGGGCAATGTTGTACGCGCCCTCCATAGCTGTGCTTTTACCTCCCGATGTTAATATACGCTCGCAACCCATCTCAATTATTTCTTCCAGGGCGATGTCCATATCGGCACACATGTCAAAGGCGCGGTGAAACGTTACCCCCAGGCCCCATTGCCGGGCCAGGTTGATCATTTCGGCGCAGCGGGGTTTGTCGATGGTGCCGTCAGCGTTCAGCATGCCAATTACCACGCCATCGCAGCCGGCTTCAATACAATAACGTATATCGGCCAACATGATGTTAAACTCCAGGTCGGTATAAAGGAAATCGCCGGCGCGGGGCCTTATTAAAACGTATAATTTAATGTGCAGCAGCTTACGGGCCATCAGTATTTCGCCGTAGGATGGCGTGGTGCCGCCTTCAAACAAATTTTCACAAAGCTCAACGCGTACCGCCCCCCCGGCTTGTGCTGCCAAAGCCGATGTTACCGAATTGGCACAAACTTCCAGCGAAACAGGAAGGATTTTGTGTTCATTGTTCATTGTTCATAGTTCAGGGTTTATAGCTGGGCCGGCCATAAACCTGCGATGTATAAAAATAACGCTGCGTTAAGCTTTTAAACGAAAATTCAGCAAGATTGGTTTTAAATTAGTTCATAGTTCATGGTTGATAGTTCATAGTGAAAAAAGCAAATGGATCGAGTCTGCTAGGCCATGGTAGCAAATACCTTTTCCGCTATGAACCATGAACCATGAACCAGCATCAATAGAAACTCTTACCCGGAATCAGCAAATCCTGTTTATCGGCATTGCATACCGCGAAGGAGAAACCTTGTTGAATAGCATAAGCTCCATACTCTCCTTTTTTATTGATGGCCAAAAAGCCAACCTGGATGTTTTTTGCTGTATCGGGTTTCTTTTTGATGATTCGTTTAACGGCTTCTTTGCAGGCATCCTCCGGCGACAACCCTTGCCGCATTAGCTCAACTACTAAAAAGCTGCCCACGTTACGGATAACTTCTTCGCCAACGCCGGTTGATGTGGCGCCGCCAACTTCGTTATCTACATAAAGCCCTGCACCGATGATTGGGCTGTCGCCAACGCGGCCATGCAGCTTAAAGGCCATGCCGCTGGTAGTACAAGCTCCTGATATATTGCCTTTGGCATCAATGGCCAGCATACCGATAGTGTCGTGGTTATATTTGCTGCCCGGCCGGTGCTGCTTATTTTCAATGTTCATAACCGGCGAATATTTTGCTGTTTTAAGCCATTCTTTCCAGGCTTTTTCTGATTCTGGGGTCAGCAGTTTTTCTTTTTTAAAGCCCTGCTCAACGGCAAACTGTGTGGCACCATCGCCGACAAGCATTACATGTGGGGTTTTTTCCATAACTGCCCTCGCAACGGATATTGGGTGGGCTATATTCTCCATTGCCGCCACCGAGCCGCAATTGCCAAACTCGTCCATTATGCAAGCATCCAGCGTTACGTGACCGTCACGGTCAGGATAACCGGCGCGGCCAACGGTATGGTTAGTCATGTCTGCTTCGGGAATTTTAACACCGGCCTCAACAGCGTCAAGCGCGCGGCCGCCTTTTTCAAGCACTTTCCAGGCCTCTTTATTGGCCGGAATGCCGAAATCCCAGGTTGATATTACTATTGGAACGCCGGCAGCCGGAGCATAAACAGCGGCCCTTGCGATTTTTGAAGTTGACAAAGCCGCCAGCGAAGCCCCGGCAGCCGATATTTTAATAAACTTACGGCGGTTATACATGGCCGCTAATATATAAATTAGCTTCGCATAATTCCAGTTTTTGTGTCTTTATTGACACACGGCGATAATATAGGTGGATTATTGGTTCAATATACTCATCGAAAGTTGTCAGCGTAAATTTTACCGCGGAGATACAGAGAAGGCACGGAGCGCACGGAGTTTTTTGAAAGGTTTGATTTACACGGGATAAA
>JBDUDE010000835.1:0-3917 GCA_040003105.1 Mucilaginibacter sp.
CGTGATTTTGAGCTTCAGCAAAGAAAATACTGCACAGGCCAACAGTTAAAAATAAAATCTTCTTCATAAAGTAATGATAAGAACTCAAAGATAATCCTATTTTTATCGCAAAAAATATGTCGATACTATGTTCAGTAATTTAGAACAAACTTTTCGCTGGTACGGCCCCGCCGACCCGGTTACTTTAGCCACAATCACGCAAACCGGTGCAACCGGCGTTGTAAATGCGCTGCACCATATCCCAACCGGCGAGGTATGGAGTTTGGACGAGATAGAAACGCGTAAAAATATTATCCAGGCAGCGGGGCTTACATGGTCGGTTGTGGAGAGTGTGAACATTCATGAAAGCATAAGGACCGGGGCAAAGGAGCGTGATGCTTATATTGAAAAATATATTGAAACGCTTACAAACCTTTATAAAGCAAACATTAAAACCGTTTGCTACAATTTTATGCCGGTGCTTGACTGGACACGCACTGATATTGATTACCGTTTGCCAAATGGTGCATCGGCTCTGCGTTTTCACGCCCCGGCGCTTGCCGCTTTCGATTTGTACATTTTGGAACGGCCGGGCGCTTTCGACGAATTCAATATCGACCAGCAAAATGAAGCCAAACTATATTTAGATAGCATTGATCGCGACGCCAAAAAAGCCTTGATTAAAAATGTAATGGCCGGCCTGCCCGGCACCACGGATGTTTTAACAATAGACGAATTCAGGGAGCACCTTGAAAGGTATAAGGATATTGACGCCGCCGCACTAAAACAAAACCTGGCATATTTTTTACAGGCAATAATACCTTCAGCCGAAAAACTCGGCATTAAAATGTGTATCCACCCCGACGATCCGCCGTTCCCGATATTCGGGCTGCCAAGGGTAATTTCAACCGAAGAAGATTTGAAATTTGTGGTGAATGCGGCTCCGTCAACCAGCAATGGCCTTACATTTTGCACAGGGTCGTTAGGGGCAAGGGAAGATAATGACTTGCCCCGCATCGTAAGCCGCCTGGGCCGGCACTTCCACTTTTTGCACCTGCGCAACGTACAGCGCGAAGCCGGTGGCAGCTTTCACGAAGCCGACCATCTCGGCGGCAGCACTGATATGTACGCCGTGATGAAAAATATAATACTGGAACAGAAACGCCGCGCCGACACAGGCCGTGACGACGTTGCCATACCCATGCGCCCCGACCACGGGCATAAATTGCTGGATGATTTCAGGTATAATACTTTTCCGGGTTATTCCGCAATCGGCAGGTTAAAGGGATTGGCAGAATTGAGGGGCCTGGAAATGGGGATAAAACGCGGGCTGTGAAATGAATAATGATTAAATATGTTTATTTTTGTTAGATATTAATTAGCTATCATCATGGTTATTACTATAAACAAGGATACTAAGACGGAAGAAATAAACGAGGCGTTGAAGAAACTTCCTAAAACGAAGAAAAAGAGCATGAAGAGTTTCTATGGTAAGCTTAAAGGAACTTTTGGCGACGGGCTCGAGTATCAGAAAAATATAAGAAATGAATGGGATTGATTATGTGGTAGATACGAATTGCTTTATCTATTTACTGAACGAAAATCCACTGATATTGCCCTTTACTGACCAGGGATGGGCATTTTCCTATATAACTGAAATGGAATTGCTCAGTAAAAAGGGAATGACAGAAAATGAAGACGCCGTTATTAGAGAGATGCTAAACGGTTGTTATAAAATAACACACTCACAACGCTCACTGAAAAAGTTATTAGCTTAAGAAGGAACAATAGCATAAAACTTCCTGATGCTATTATAGCGGCCACAGCCCAAATATTACAATTACCATTGATTACAGCTGATAAAGGATTTGCAAATATTGCAGATTTGGATTGTATTTTATTGAATTTTAACTAATAAACTCGTCTTGGAATGGTTAAGCAACAAATACGGTTGAGTATATACTCTACAGAGGGCTGATTAAAAACTATCAAATATCCAAACGGCTGTAGTTAATGTGTCCTTCAATTACGGGTAACAATTATCAGTGTGATGTCAGATTTTAAAATAAAGTTTAATGAATTTGTTTTATTGAACAGTGTTCAATACATTTGCAATGGAATAAAATTAATCAAACATAATCATGAAAAAAGTATTGATCACAGGAGCAAGCGGAGGCATCGGGCTGGAAACAGCCAGGCTGCTGGCTGCTCAAAACTACCAGATAACCCTGGTAGCCCGCAACGGGGCAAAATTAGATAATGCGAAAGCAAATTTGGTTGGCACTGGTCACACCGTTTTGGTTGCCGACCTGACCAATAAAGAAGACCTGCAAAAGGTAATAAACCATTTGACAGCTGAAAAGTACGATGTGCTGATCAACAATGCTGGTGCGGGCATTTATGGTGAATTCACAGATATTCCGTTGCCGGATCAGTTATCAATGATGCAGCTTAATATGAATGCTTTGGTAACTTTATCTTACAGCTTTTTAAGTAATGCGGTGTCGGGAGATGCGCTGATCAATATCGGGTCTTTGCTGGCTCACACTTCCCTGCCGGGCGGGGCGGTTTATGCAGCTACCAAAAGTTTTGTAGCCAATTTCTCCGAATCATTATGGTTCGAGTTTAAAAAGAAAGGTGTTTTTGTGACCGGATTTAACCCCGGCGCAGCAGACTCCGACTTTCACGCCAATGCAGGCAAACAGAAAAGTGATTTTCCGGAATTTGTGATTTCTTCAGTTAAGGATGTCGCTAAAGAAATCGTTAAAGCGTTGGAAAAGAGACAAAAACCAAGGGTTGTTCAAGGCTGGAAAAACAGGTTTATGCTTTTCGGATTCCGCTGGTTAAACAGGAAAGCCGCAGTCGTCATTATGGGGCAGATCAGCCCAGGGATCAATAAATAAAGAAATTAATATCAACACAAATTGGATTGCTAACAGCGCTTTCATATTTGTAACTTTGAATAAATAAAATGGGCATAGCAGAACGAAAACTGGAAGAGAAGCAGGAAATGCACGAACGGATCTTAAATGGTGCGCGTAAAATATTCCTGGTTAAGGGCTATGAACAAACCAGCATGCGTAATATAGCCAGTGAGATCAACTACAGCCCCGGCTCGCTTTATTTTTACTTCAAAGATAAGAGTGAAATTTTCCAGGAATTACACAAGGAAGGGTTTAAACTGCTGCTCAACCAGTTAAAGGTATTGGACAAAGTAGCAGATCCATTTGAGCGTTTAAAGGCCGTAGGGCGTATTTTTATTCAATTCGCGCAGGAGAACAAAGATTATTATAACCTGATGTTTCTTGTAGAGGAACCCGTTAAAGGTACCTCGTCAGGTGGATTTCAGATTGCGCAAGAAGCCATCAACAAACTACTTAATGTAGTTAAGGAATGCCAGGAAAAGGGCAGGTTCAAGGGTTTGGACCCGGATTATTTTACGTTTATGGTCCTTTCCGCAATACATGGCATCTGTGCCCTGTTCTGTAAAGACCGCACCACCAACTTTGTAAGTAAAACGAATGAAGAATTGATGGAGCACGGCTACGAGTGCTTTGTTGCGCTACTTGAAAAAAGTTAGCCTTTTTTTTGACCATGTATTGAACAGTGTTTAAATTTATAACAATGATTGAAAATGAATTTTCAAATTAAAAAAAACAGCCACCTTTTATTGATCGCAACAGCCTTGCTGGCTGCCCCATCAGTAAAAGCTCAAAGTAAGCTGGATGATTACATCCGCGAAGGGCTTACATCCAGCCAGAGTATCAAACAGCAGAATTTTGTGCTCGAAAAAAGTGTCTATGCGTTAAAGGAAGCGAAAAGCATGTTTGGGCCTGACGTAACCTTTTCAACCACCTACACCAAAGCCAACGGTGGGCGTACAATAGATTTCCCAACAGGTGACCTGTTTAACGGGGTTTACTCCACGCTGAACAAAT
>JBDUDE010000785.1:0-3912 GCA_040003105.1 Mucilaginibacter sp.
ATCGATACAGATAGAGCGGAATGTTAAAGAGACTACTATACATAAGTGTCATATTAGCCGGCATTACTTTAAAAGTAAGTGCTGTGGCTCCGCTCGTTGATGTAAATTCCCTAAGAACCATCCTTAAAATAGAAGACCGGGTTGAACGGGAAAAGAAAATTGTCGGCTATATTAAAACGACTTTGCTGCAGCCATCAGAGTTTGATTTGCCGGCCACTAAAAAGGAGCTAAATAACACGCTGGCCCAGTTACATGTTGAAAATTCCGTTGCCTTTGAATACTTTACCGAAAGTATGTACCAGCGCAGGTTGATGCATCTGGACGATGCTGAAGCGGCAATGGTAAAAGCCATAAAATTTGCAGGCTACAACCACGACCATTTCCTGATGTATTCGTTTTTAAGTCACCTGGCCTTTATCCAAACAGATGAAGGTAATGCCATTGATGCGGTTACAAGCTATGGACTATCGAAAAAAGAAGCGCTGAAGGTTAGTGACCCGCATTTACAGTTGCAGGTAGACGTTAACATGAGCGACGTTTTTTACAAGAATAATTTTTACAGCCAATCGTTATTTTATCTTAACCAGGCCGAACTTTTAAATAAAAAATATGGCTCTGACGATGTGAATGTTAACAAAATCATTTATTATAACAAAGCTGAAAACTTCTTCAGAATGAATAAGCCCGACTCACTGAAGGTGTACCACGATAAGCTTTTGGCGATAAAAGGCGACTTGTACAAGTTATATACCTATCAAAAGCGTACCGGTTATTATTTGGCTATTTTGCAATATGATTTTAAAAATGCCATCAACCTTATCAGGAAACTTCAAAAGGATACCCTTTATAAATATACCGACCAGGACCAGCAAAACCTGGCCGATGCTTATTTTAACGGCGGGCAGCCCGACTCGGCAATTACGATAATTAATGAGTTGCTGGAGCAGCCGCTTGAAATAAACCATCCTGAAATAAAATATCATCTTTACAAAGTACTGGGGCAAATTGCCGAAGCGAAAAACGATCATAAAACTGCCGCCTATAACTTTAAATTGTCGCTTGAGCAAGCCGCGGACGTTGTAAACCGGCTTACACAGGTAGGCAATATTTCGTCGCAGATAATGGTTGACGAGATAGAGGGTTCGTACTTACAAAAAGACGAAAACTATAAGCGTGAACGGATATGGCTAATGTTTACGGTGCTTGCCGCCCTTTTTATTATCGTTTTGATAGCCATGTTTTACCGGGGGGCCAAACAAAAGCGCCATTACGAAAAGCTTTTGTTCACCGCTCAAAAAAAAGAACTGGCGTTTATCAACTCGCACGAGGTGCGCAAGCACCTGTCTAACATTATGGGGATCATAGACGTTATCAAGGCCAGCGATAACCGGCAAAAAGAATATGAGTTATTTGAAGACCATCTTTTTTGCTCGGCTACCAATATGGACAAGGCAATAAAAAATATCTCGGCAAAGCTTGAGGAGCAATTACCAGGTACTGGCAATACTCCGGCATCGGCCACTACCAAATTTGCAGACGAAGAACCGGCAACTCCCGCGGTAAATGTAAATAGCAAGGTTTACAAAACTTTAAAAGCTTCATAGTTTTTCAATACCAAAAACCCTGCGCAATAACCTGATTATTGTTATATCCCTGTTGTTTTAATATTTTGCGCAACTGCATAACCATTGTACTATTCCCGGTTAAATAAAAAATTGTGTTTTCCAGGTGGTAGGACTGCTGCAACAACCATTCGGTTAACGAATGGTGCCCGAAGACATCGGTTCGGAGCACAGGCTTCAGCGGAGTTTTGAAATATTCGGTAAACAGGCTGCGGTTATGTTCGTTGCCCATCAGTACGGCACCCGAAAAACGCGCCGCCGGCGTTGCCAGTTGCTGCATGGCCAATAGGTGCCCGAGGCTGCTTTCGTCGCCAAGGCAAATAACCGCCGATGTGTTTACCGGGGTTTGGCTGGTTGTTTTGATACTCAGATAGCCAATTTCATCGCCTTTGTTAAGGTTGTTGGCCCAGGCGGTGCCCGGTCCGGCATGGTTAACATCGATGTATAGCGTACAGGTTTGTGTTTCGGCATCCCAACCGGATGGCGTATAATCGCGGTAGGTAAAGTCGGCAACCCTGCATTTCATATAGTTCACTTCGTTCCACCCATCCATTACCGCGGTTGGTAAATGCAGGTCTATTTCTATAATGGCTGATGAAGGCCATTTCCTGATTTCTAACACTAAAGCTGCTTTTAAAACTTTGCTTTCAATTATGCCTGAAGCTTTTTTCTTTAGTTTGTTTAATAGCAACTTGCTCATATTGTAATAATTAATATTACAAAGAAACCGGAAATGCGGTCGGCCGGAAATAGACAGAATAGGGTAGGTATTGGACTATTTGCGGTAACTATTGCGAAACGCCAAAGGCGTAGTGTTTTCTGTACTTTTAAACAACCGCGAAAAATAAGTATGGTCTTCATAGCCAAGCTGGTGCGCAATTTCCTTCACGGTAAGGTCGGTATAAAACAACAAGCGTTTGGCTTCCAGTAATACTTCATGGGTGATCCAATATTTTACCGGCAGGCCTGTTACTTTTTTCAACGCCTCGTTAAGGTATGGCGCCGAAATATTCAGCATTGCCGCATAGGCCGAAGGACTTTTTTCTATTTTATAATTGTCGGCCAGCAGCTTCTTAAAATCGTGCGCTATAAGGTTGGGGCGCGAGGTTGTTTTGTGGCCGGTGGCGTTAATGCAATAACAGGTAGCCGCTATCCCCAGGAAATAATTTAACAATGAGTAAATCATTTGGAGATAAAATGGCTCCCCCGTCTGTTGTAAGTAAGCGTCGTTCAGCAAACGCATCAATTTATAGCATTCCTGGTATTTTTCGGCAGTCAACTTGCAGGGTTGTTGCAGCAGTAACTGGGCCTCAAACACGTCGCGATATTCTTTCGGAATCAACCCGGTATCTATTGCTAAAAACCAGCCACGGCCGTTATCACTCCTGATGCGATGATGCACCTGCCCCGGCAGCATATAATAAATAGACTTCACGGGCAAATCCAAATGGATAAAATCAACCATTATTTCCGCAGTCCCTTCCTCAATCACAAAAAATATAAAATGATCGTCGCGGTGTACCCCTAAAATGTCACCATCCTCGCGGATTTTTTCATGGCTTGCATAGTAGCGTATCTCCAGGCCGATGTTGGCCCGTTCGCTCATTTTATGCATGGGGATGTGTTTCATGGTGTAAACATCAAAAAAAAGGCGCAAATACGCGCCTCTGTTTTTTCTAATCTCTAACCTCTAATCACTAAGTAGTATAACCTAATATCTTCAGCACCTGTTTACTGTTTTGTTCTTCGCCAAATACTTCAAAGTTAAATGTCTCATCTCGATTTCGGCGGATGATAACGTGCTTTGGCGATGGCAGCAGGCAATGATGAATACCACCATATCCGCTCAATACTTCCTGGTAAGCGCCGGTATTAAAAAAGCCCAGGTATTGCACCTTGCGGGTTTTAGGCATAAATACGCTGTTCATGTGCGCTTCCTGGTTGTAATAGTCCTGCCCGTCGCAGGTTATGCCGCCAAGGTTTACGCGTTCGTATTCGCTATCCCAGTTGTTAATGGGCAGTAGGATGTATTTTTGGTTTAACGCCCAAACATCCGGCAGATTGGTGATAAACGAGCCATCCAGCATCAGCCAACGCTCGCGGTCGTTCTGTTGTTTGCGGCCCAATACCTTGTATAAAATGCCCGATGCTTCGGCAACGGTATATTTACCAAACTCGGTAATAATATCCGGTTCTTCGGTATCGTTATCAGCGCAAATTTCTTTTATCCGGCTTACAATTTCGTTTATCATGTATTCATAATCGAAATCAAAAACCAGCGAATCTTTAA
>JBDUDE010000585.1:0-3911 GCA_040003105.1 Mucilaginibacter sp.
TCGGTACCACAAACCGATGCTCTAACCAACTGAGCTACATCTACCGTTTTGGAGTGTGCAAAAATAAGAATCTCCGGCTGATTTGCAAAGTCTTTTTTATTTTAGGTTGAAAAGGTTGTAGTTGTTGAAAAAGTCGCAATGGTTAAGGCTGGTTTTCAGCACAGTGAGATTTAACAATTTTAAAATCTAACATCTACAACCTTTACAACGATTTCAATTTTTCACAACAAATTACAATCCACTTACCCTATTGCTTGCAAACAAGGGTATTTTTGTACCATGGCAGAGCAATTGGTTGAATTAAACGTGACGGGGATGCATTGTAACAATTGCGCCCTCAGTATTCATAAACTTTTAGAGAAGAAAGGGCTGCAAAATATTTTGGTTGATTTTGCGGGCGAGGAGGTAAAGTTTTCAAATGACAGCCAGGTAGCGCTGCCCGGCATTATTAAAGATATAGAAGGCCTGGGCTTTAAAGTAGTTGACGACCCGGCAACCCAAATAACCCCGTTTTACGAAAAAGTAGAAAATAAATTCCTTTTCTGCGCCATACTTACCGCGCCACTTTTGCTGCACATGGTTTTATCCTGGCGCTTTCTGCATAATCCGGTTGTGCAGTTGCTGTTGTGCCTGCCTGTTTTTTTGGTGGGATGCCTGCATTTTGGCAAAAGCGCCGTAAACTCCATCAGGGGCGGCGTGCCAAATATGGATGTGCTGATATTTGTAGGTTCAACCGCTGCGTTTGTTTATAGTTTGGTTGGTACCATTCAAAACCTCGGCGAGCATTACGAGTTTTATGAAACCTGCGCTACCATCATTACCCTCGTATTGCTCGGCAATGTACTGGAGAAACGGTCGGTTACGCAAACCACGTCGGCGGTGAAGGATTTGATAAAGATCCAGTTGGTAAATGCTAACCGCGTAGTCAACGGCGAAATAGAAATTATAAGTGCTAAGGAGGTTCGCGCTGGCGATATACTACAGGTTAACCAGGGCGATAAAATCCCGGTTGATGGCGAGGTACTTTCGGGTAATGCTTCGATTGATGAAAGCATGCTTACCGGCGAAAGCATCCCCGTTGAAAAAGAAAAATACAGCAGCGTTATTGGTGGTACCATAATACAACATGGCAATATCAGGATGCTGGCTACCAAAGTTGGCTCAAACACCGTCCTATCCCAGATAATCGTCCTGATGAAAAAAGCGCAGGCCGCCAAGCCTCCGGTGCAGAAACTTGGCGATAAAGTTGCCGCCATTTTTGTGCCGGCTGTCATCCTGATTTCACTGTTAACGTTTGCGCTTACCTATTTTGCCGGGCATACGGGTATGCAAACTGCTTTAATGAACGCCATTGCCGTGCTGGTAATATCGTGCCCTTGTGCTATGGGTTTGGCTACTCCTACCGCGGTAATGGTGGGTTTGGGTCGCGCAGCAAAAAATGGCATCCTGATAAAAGGCGGCGACACTATTGAAGCGGTTGCACACACCAGGTATGTAGTGTTTGATAAAACCGGGACACTTACCACGGGTAAGTTTAAGGTTAACGAGATAAAAATTGAAGGCAAGATTAATACAGAACTGGTGCGCGGCATTATCATGGCAATTGAAGAACGCTCAAACCATCCGATTGCCAAGTCGCTGGTAAATGAGTTGAAAACGATGCCCTTAACAAAAGTGATTTTAAAAACAGTTACAGAAGAAAAAGGGCTAGGCATGCGTGCCGAAGATGTGGAAGGCAATCACTACTTTTTAGGCTCTGGCAAATCGATTGATGACGGAGGGTTTAATATATCCCTTTATAAAAATCAAAAGTTGCTGGCCCAAATTGCCGTCGATGACGAAATAAAACCCGATGCAGCGGCGCTCATTGCTCAGCTAAAAAAGATGGACATCATTCCGGTATTATTAAGCGGGGATAAAAAAACCCGGTGTTTAAGAGTTGCGCAGCAAATTGGCATTACCGACATACATGCTGAAAAACTGCCAGATGAAAAACTAAGAGTTATTGATATTTACAAGCAAAAAGGCAAAACCATAATGATTGGCGACGGCATAAACGATGCCCCTGCCCTAACCCAGGCCGACGTTGGCGTATCAATGAACGATGCCAGCCAGGTAGCCATACAATCGGCCAGGGTAGTGCTGTTAAATACTGATTTGCATTCGGTTATCAAGTTCTTACAAATAAGCCGGCATACACTGCTCACCATCAAACAAAATCTTTTCTGGGCATTTGCCTATAATATCATAGCCATACCAGTGGCGGCACTAGGTTTTTTAAACCCCATGGTGGGCGCGTTTACCATGGCCTTTAGCGACGTGGTAGTGATTGGAAACTCGTTAAGGTTGAAAAGGAAGAAAATTTCTTAGTCCATAGACCATAGTCGATAGCTGACCCTTTTTTAGATAAAGTTAATGATTCCCCCAATGTTTGCTATTTTTGAAGCTGACTATGGACTATGGACCATGGGCTATGGACCATACAAATGATTGAAATTTTTACAGACGGCGCATCAAGCGGCAACCCGGGGCCGGGCGGTTATGGGGTAATTTTGCGTTCGGGCAAGCATTATAAGGAGCTTTCGGAAGGTTTCCGTAAAACTACCAACAACCGCATGGAGCTAATGGCCGTTATAAAAGGCCTCGAAGCTCTAAAAGCACCCAACCAGGATGTCACCATTTTTTCCGATTCCAAATATGTTATCGACTCCATTGAAAAACGATGGGTGCACGGCTGGGTACAGAAAGGTTTCGCCGGTAAAAAAAATAAAGACCTCTGGCTGCGTTACCTCGAAGTTAGCAAGCTGCATAAAATAAAATTTGTGTGGGTTCGCGGCCACAACGGTCACCCCGAAAATGAGCGGTGTGATGTGCTGGCGGTAATGGCGGGGAAACAGAAAGGTTTACTTATCGATTCCGTTTTTGAGATAGAAAGTGCTAAATTGTTATAATTTGTTCCGCAACAAAATAATCAGCGAAATCAACCTAATCAACAAAAATCAGCGGTTCAACTCAATAATCTGCAAGTCCTGTATTTTATTGTCATTAATCGCAAACCTGACTAACGTCCGCACTTTTTGCCAGCCCTGCTTTCCTGCCGCGCCGGGGTTAATGTGCAGGCAATTGATTTTTTTATCATAAATAACCTTTAAAATGTGTGAATGCCCGCTGATAAACAGCTGCGGCGGGTTGGTGTAAATCTCGGGTTTTACCAGTGGACTGTACCTGTCGGGATAGCCGCCGATGTGGGTTATCCAAACATCCACGTTTTCGCATTTAAAACGTAGGTTTTCCGGATACGTTTTGCGAACATCGCCGCCATCAATATTTCCGTAAACACCTTTAAATGGCTTAAACGCTGCAAGTTTATCGGCTACCTCCATACTGCCAAAATCACCGGCATGCCAGATTTCGTCGCAGTTTTCAAAGTGTTTAAAAACAGCATCGTCGAGGTAGCTGTGGGTGTCGGATATGAGGCCTATTTTAACCATGTATATAAAACATTCAAGTTAGCAAAGTCAACCCCATGCCCTTCAGAAAATTTGTTTCGAAACAAATAAACCTGGTAAGCCGAGTACAACAAGTAAATAACCGGCACCACCAGTAAAATTGTTAAAACGAGCGAGATAGTTTTCATATTAAAAAGCGATGAAATAAGGTTGCAGCAGTTTTTTATACTCTTCTGTATAAATATTTACTGTTTTGTAAATCGTTAAGGTACTTATTTCTGTTAATACTTCTGTAAACCCAAAACATACTATCTCTCTATGCGGCTCCGAATGTTCAAACGACCGTATATTAATCTCCCTTTGCAAATACATTCCATTTTGAAGGGCCAGCGATTTTATCAGTTCCACCGTTTGTACGGGCAAAATATACCAGCATTTGCCATTCGGCGACAAATGTGCGGC
>JBDUDE010000902.1:0-3886 GCA_040003105.1 Mucilaginibacter sp.
TAAATGTGGTATCGGGATATAGTTGCTGGTCTACCTTATTATTTTTTTCGGCTACAGCTTTTTGGTTAGCCAGCGAGTTGGCATGCGCGGCAACGTTTTTTACAATGCCTTTAAAGGAAATATTACCGCCGGTATGGTCGCCATGATGGTGGGTATTTATCAGCCATTCAAAGGGCACGGCCGATTGTTTTTTCAGTTCGGCTATCAGGTGTTTGGCCGGGTCCGGAAATTCGGCATCCACTACCACAATACCTTCCTTATTTATCAGCCAGGCAATAGTGCCGCCTGATTCGGCAAACATGCCTACGTTGTTGCGTAGCGGTTTAAACTGGTAGGTCGGGTCGGCAAGCATGGCTGCAAAACTCTTGCGGCCTAATAGTGCAAGCGAGCCTGCTGTTAATGCGGTGTTTCTTAAAAATTGACGGCGTTCCATGGTTTTGTTTATTGGTTCAGTGGTTCATTGGTGTCATTTGTCACTGGTGTTAGTCATTGGGATAATGGCCTTTGCTAACACTATAGCAATAACGCCAATTTGATTATCCGAGTTGCCTCTCTTTCCAATTAATATTGATGAAATGCCTGGGATACAAACTCCAGCACATTCGGCAGTGCTGCACGCCAGTAGGTCCAGGTGTGGCCCCCATCGCGCATACGGAACTCATGCGGAATTTCCTTTTTGCGCATAGCGATATGCAGCAGCGCATTTCCCTCATACAAAAAGTCGTCGTCGCCACAATCCATGTACCAGCGCACTGCTTTCTTTTGGTCGTTTGCCATATTGTTTACCAGTGCTATTGCACTATGCTGATTATAATAATTTACTATCAGCGAATCGGCGATGCCGGGATTATTTTTGGTGATGGAAGCACGGGCGTCATCCAACGTCAACGGCCCTGTCGATGCACTTAACGGGCAGGCGGACGAGAACATATCCGGGTGGTGCATCGCGTACATCAGGGTACCGCCGCCACCCATCGACAGGCCGGAAATTGCACGAAAACGTTTCTCGCTTTTTACCCGGTATTTTTTTTCTACAAAGGGCACCAGTTCTTTAAAAAAGAAATCTTCATAGTTCCAGTCGCCTTTAATATCGTTAAAATAACCGCGGCGACCTGTATTGCCATCGGGCATTACAATTATCATGGGCGTTGCAGTGCCATCAGCTATAGCTTTATCGGTTATGTTTAATACCTCGCCAAATTGTACCCAGCCGGTTTGGTCGTCGCCGGCGCCATGCAGCAAGTATAGTATGGGGTAGGTGCGCTCGGATGTTTCATAACCCGGCGGCAGGTAAACAGCGTATTTACGGTCACTTTTTAATATTTTGCTGGGCACAGTAAGATTGTCGTAAACTTTGCCGGTTTGTGCCGATGATAAAAACGGGCAAAGCAACAGCAATAATAAGAAGTGGTTAAAGAATTTTTTCATAATTAAGGCCGATTGGTTTGTGTCATCAATATCGGGATATATTGTTAGATATGGCAGTTTTAGTGTAAAAATGTTGATATAGGCGCGTTATTCCCGGAAAATTGCCTCAACTATTAGCGATGGGTTTAAAACCCATCGCTATGATAAAAGCCGCGTTTATTTTCTCAATCACGTTCTTCGTGCCACTCCCGTAACCGATTGTAACAGAATTTGTTAAATTATTTTATCTTTATAAGCCTTTTACAATGACTGACGAGAATTCATTATCACCCGAGAACCAGTTGCTTTACCTTTTTACAGGTGTAGCAGTGTTAATAAATTTTAGCGGCCTGTTAGTACCAATAGCCGGGCCCGATGCCGCCGTGTATGCAGTGATAGCCAAAACGATGGTGCAGCATAATGATTTTGTACAGCTGTTTTATAATGGCGCCGATTGGCTTGATAAACCGCATTTCCCGTTTTGGGTGACGGCTATTTCATTCAAACTTTTCGGTTTTACTACCCTGGCTTATAAATTGCCGGGCATTTTATTTTTGATGATGGGTGCCCGGTACACCTGGCTGCTTGCAAAAGCACTTTACAACAGGGATATTGCCATTTGGAGTGTGCTGATACTGTTAACTGCCCAGCACATTGTACTTTCAAACAACGATGTTCGCGCCGAGCCTTATTTAACCGGGGTTATTATTGCTGCAGTTTACCATTTTTATAACGCCCATGTCCACAATAATTATTGGCAGTTAGTGTGGGCCTGCCTGTTTACCGCCTGTGCGGTTATGACCAAGGGCATGTTTGCCCTGGTGCCAATTGGCGGGGCAATAGCCGGACATTTGATTATAACCAGGCAGTGGCGACAGTTGTTTAGCCTTAAATGGCTGTTAGCAATTGTTTTAACAGCGATATTTATTTTGCCCGAGCTTTGGTGTCTTAACCAACAATTCGACTTGCACCCCGAAAAGGTTGTATTTGGGCAAAAAGGCGTATCAGGCATAAAGTTTTTCTTTTGGGACAGCCAGTTTGCCCGCTTTTTTAACACCGGCCCCATAAAAGGCAGTGGCGACCCTACTTTTTTTGTACACACTACGCTTTGGGCGTTTCTGCCATGGTCCTTATTATTTTTTGCTGCGGTTTTTCAATTTATAAAAAAGGGGATAAAAGCCCCCGGTACTAAAGAGTGGTGTTGCATTAGCGCCGGCCTGTTAACCTTTATTTTGTTTTCGGCGTCTGGTTTTCAACTGCCGCATTACTTAAATATAGTGTACCCATTTTTTGCCATTATTACAGCACAGCACCTTTATTACGTAACTATTAAAAATACAATCGTTACCATTGAAGTTACCCAAAAGGTAATCATCAGCCTGATGCTGCTCGGGTTAGTTGCGCTCCATTATTTTTTCAGGCCTGGGGTGCTTAGCCTGTATACGGTGGCAACGCTATGTATGCTTTTGGCCATGCTGATATTTTACAATAGATTTATTGGCTTGCCCGGCTATCAAAAAATCACCCTTCGCACGTTGCTCTGCGCGTTTATTGTTAACCTTTATCTTAACCTTTCGTTCTATCCCTCACTGATGAAATACCAGGCAGGCAGCGAGGCGGCCGTTTGGATAAACGCCAATAATAGTCACAACCTTGCTGTTGCCGAATTGAACGACGATAACACTGCCCCCTTTGAATTTTATAACACCAAACCAGTTACTTTAATAACAAATGAATCCAACCTGCCCTTAACGCCGTTTTTATTGTATGCAAAGGCCTCCGAATTACCGGCATTAAAGGCCAAAGGCTTAAAAACAACCACACTGGCTAGGTTTAAACGTTATCGGGTAACCCGGCTTAATTTTAAGTTTATAAATAAAGAAACCCGCGGTAAGGAGTTGGAAGAGATGGCGGTGGTTGAGGTGGAGTAAATGTTCTTATTGTTTTTGAGTCTGCTTTTCCCTGTTGAACAGCAGGTAATCCAGGCTCCATTTACCTGCACCGCAAAAAATAAAGTTCACAAAAAAGAGTAATAGTAAAAAGGGCAGCTGTTCATCGCCCCAAATATTACCTTTCCCCATAAAAAATATTATAATGGTCATGGTTACTACCAGCGCTGTTGATGCTAACCGGGTAACCAGGCCTGCTGCCAGGAATATCCCTCCTACCAGCTCGGTTGCTTTACCAACGTAAGCCATAAAAACTGGTGCAGGGAAATGAATATCCGTAAGCCAGTCGGCATTTCCTTTCATCTTATCACGACTAAATACTTCCAGCCCGTACTTAGCGATTATAATACCTATTATAACCCTTATAATAACCATCCAGTTTTTTAAAATGAGGTTTGGCGACAGCAATTTTTTAAGCATACATTGTTTTTAAAAATGAATAACTTAGGCCGAAGCTAAGCCAACTACCTGTAAAATGCATAAAAAACAAAGTAAAAAATTGTAAATTAAATTGTAAATTTTTTCCTGAT
>JBDUDE010000337.1:0-3884 GCA_040003105.1 Mucilaginibacter sp.
ATTTTCATTTTGTTTACACCTGTGATGCAGGCGTGGTTAACGGCTATACAGTTAAGACAAAAGCCTTTTACCAGGAAAGGAGCTTCACCTATGTGTTTAATGATACGCTTTCACAGAATTACGCTGTAAAAGCTCTGGATGAAACGTTTAAATTGGTCTCAATGGACGGCTCGATAGCCGCAGACCAGCGTCAAAATTTTATACAAGGTGAATATGGCAATCTTTTTACTTCTACCTATAAATTAACCGGGCTCAAAGTGAAAATTACATCGGGGATAGCTGATGTTATAGCCGGCTCAGCAACTTTTCATATTAAAACCGTTCAAATTACACTTGTGCCTCCTCAATACTGGCAGCGCGTTGAGTATGATGGTACGATAGTGTATCTTGGCAATCATAAAGCCAGGCTTACCATCAATCCCGGCCACGTTTATATTGTGGACCTGGTAACCGGGATTGCAACACCCGTTTAATAAGATGTTAAAATAAATTGACCTTACAACCGCAATTTCAACACGCGCTTAATTCAAAAGGATTGGGTAAGTTGTGAGGCGAAAGAGGAGCGGAGTCCCCTGGCGTTTCGATTTGAATACCGCCGTAGGATATAATGTTAAAACCCGGAAGCAGAGAACTGTTTCCGGGCTATTTTTTTACTGCAATGTTAGCTGCTAAACACCATACAACTCATCGCGCTGCTGCTGCACGGCATCACTATTGATATACTCATCGTACGTCATCAGCTTATCGATGGTGCCGCCCGGGGTTAGCTCGATAATGCGGGTTGCCACGGTTTGTATCAACTCATGATCCCGCGAGGTAAACAGGATAGTGCCGCGGAAATCTTTCATGCCGTTATTTAACGCGGTGATAGATTCCAGGTCAAGGTGGTTGGTTGGCTCATCAAACATCAGCAGGTTGGCCGATTGCAGCATCATGCGGCTAAACATGCAGCGCATTTTTTCGCCGCCCGATAGCACGTTGCTTTTCTTCAACACTTCTTCGCCGCTGAACAGCATACGGCCCAAAAAGCCGCGGATAAACTGGTCGTCCTTTTCGCCGGGTGAATATTCGCGCAGCCAGTCGATAAGGTTATCGTCCTTGCCTTTAAAATATTCGGCGTTATCGATAGGGATATCGGCAGGATTGATGGTTACGCCCCATTTAAACTCGCCTTTGTAGTCCTTATCGCGACCGGTTAAAATATTGTAAAATGCAGTAGTAGCCAGGCTGTTTTGCGATAGAACGGCAATTTTATCGCCCTTGTTCACCATCAAGCGGATATCGTTAAACAACACCTCGCCGTTTAATGATTTGCTAAGATTTTCAATTTGTAATATCTGATCGCCTGCCTCGCGGCCCTGGTTGTTGAATATAATGCCGGGATATTTGCGGTTCGACGGTTGGATCTCGTCAATGTTTATCTTATCCAAGGCCTTTTTACGGCTGGTGGCCTGTTTTGATTTTGAGGCATTGGCGCTAAACCTGCGGATAAACTCCTGCAATTCCTTCACCCGGTCCTCGGTCTTCTTGTTCTGGTCCGAACGTTGTTTCAACGCCAGCTGGCTCGATTCGTACCAGAAAGTGTAGTTACCGGTATAAATGCTCATTTTGGCAAAGTCAATATCCACCACGTGAGTACAAACCGTGTCCAAAAAGTGCCTGTCGTGCGATACTACCAATACGATGGCCTCATATCCCGCCAGGAAATCTTCCAGCCAGCTTACGGTATGTATATCCAAATCGTTGGTAGGCTCATCAAGCAGCAATATATCGGGTTTGCCGAAAAGCGCCTGCGCAAGTAACACGCGCACTTTTTGGGTGTTATCAAGATCCTTTACCAACTGGTAATGAAATTCTTCTTTAATACCAAGATTGCTTAACAGGGTAGCGGCATTGCTTTCGGCGTTCCAGCCATCCATTTCGGCAAATTGGTTTTCCAGGTCGCCGGCGCGTTCTCCGTCGGCATCGGTAAAATCTTCTTTCAGGTAAATGGCATCCTTCTCCTTCATCACGGCATACATTTCTTTATGTCCCATCATCACCGTTTCAATTACCGTAAATTCATCAAAAGCGTAGTGGTTTTGGCTCAATACCGCCATGCGTTCGCCGGGCGTAAAACTTACCGATCCACTTGATGGGTCAATCTCACCTGAAAGTATCTTTAGAAAGGTTGATTTTCCCGCTCCGTTGGCGCCAATAATGCCATAGCAATTGCCCTGGGTAAATTTCAGGTTAACGTCTTCAAATAATGTGCGTTTGCCGTAGCGTAAAGATAAATTAGATACCGTAATCATTCTGCTCCTTTAATTTGCCGCAAAAGTACGGTAAATCTCCATACTTATTAACATTGCGTTATTTATAGTTGATAAATTTATTTAAGCTGCTGTAACAAACTTGTTGGGTCACGCGTTATATAGTATAATTTGGTGATACTTACCACAATAACATTGCGTTAATAGTATGTTAATAAATTTAATAAATTATTGTGCAAATATGTTTGGAATTAAGTTTTACCTAACTATATTGTCCTAGTTTTTAATCCCTAATTAATAAACTATATGGTAATTGTAGTGGCACTATTGTTTGTTATCAACGTACTTGCCGTAATTCTTCATTTGCACGCGAAACGGGAGTATTAATACCCTGCCGCTGTGATTGGATAAGTACGGGATGAACTTAACTGAACAGAAAAATTAAACTATTGGTCTCGTGTTCGGCAAGCTTTTTAAGTTGGCCGGACACGGCCATTTTCATCATGAAATTAAGCTCGGCAGCTATAGTAAAAGTTACCTCCGTACTATTGCCTGATGATGAAAGTTCCCATTTAAGTTCCACTTCAAACGGTGGTCTCTCCGCCGGTAATATTTTCACCTCTTTATTTTCTACCCGGCTATCAACTTTTAAACTCAATACAACCATTCCGCGCAGGTTAAAACTCGCATCGTTATAAGTTGATTTCCAGTCCTTAATATCTTCAGCTGGCATTAATTGCTGGTGGTTGTTCATATCAGCCAAAAAATTGTAAATTTTATCAACAGGCTGTTGTATAGTTATTATGCTTTCAAAAGTAGTCATTGGCAGAAGTTGTAAATGTTTGCAAAGTTAAAACGTTTCTAACACTTACAGGTTGGCTGTTAAAATTAAATTGTTTTTCTTACTTATCGAATTTACGCTGCGTATGTAATTAAATTTATACAAGGCTAAATACCTGCCTGGTATAAAGCATCGGCCCTGGCGTAAAGTTCATCGTTTTCGGGCAGGTTATTTACCATGCAGTTAAACAGCGCTATGCCGAATAATAACTTGTGTTTTTCTCCGGGTACTCTGTCGCCAGAAAGGTCGGCTTTCCAGTCGCTATCCGGGTAAGCAAGCTTATAAGTGTCTTGAAAAGATTTTAAAAATCCGGTGAGCTGGTAATACTCAAACCAATGCGGCAACGCGTAAAAACCGGTCAGAAAACCGACTTTATTGCGCATGGCGATATCTGCCAGCGTGGCTTTGCCATAAAAGAAACAGAAATATACCCAAAGAGCAGCGCACGCAACAGCCAACACCGGAAAAAGAACGATGCCAGTTTTGTTATCACTATATCCGCTGTTTTCCCATGCGGCATGGCTTAAAAACAGAAATATGGCAGCCATAATAAATGATAACAACCGGCCATAGGCGGCGCCGACGCTGGTATTATTTAAGTCCATATTGAAGCCGGCACGTTTATTAAACTCCGACCGGGTAACATAAATTGAGCTAAGCGGAAAAATAGGGATAAACATTACGGAGAAAAATTTGCTTTCAATCCATTGCCCATTGTGTTCGGCAACTTTGCCATAAAAACGTGTTCCGAAGGTTATGATCATTGTGATAAAATTATTGGCTAAAAATAG
>JBDUDE010000034.1:0-3872 GCA_040003105.1 Mucilaginibacter sp.
TTTTTGTCACCAAACTTCGGCGCAGAGTTTAATGCATCCCTGAACGGCCCATAAAACGCACTGGCATATTTTGCCGAGTACGACATGATGGATACATTGGTAAACTTATTATCATCAAGCACTTTACGAATATAGCCTACACGGCCGTCCATCATATCACTTGGAGCAATAATATCAGCACCGCATTGTGCATGGGCCAGCGCCATTTTACCAAGTATCTCCAGCGTTTCGTCGTTTAATATTTCGCCATTTTCTACAAGGCCATCATGGCCGTCGCTGCTATAGGGGTCCATGGCAACATCGGTTATCACACAGGCTTCCGGAAAGTTGTTTTTTACTTCGCGGATGGCGCGCAGGTACAAGCTTTCCTCACGGTGACTTTCTGTGGCGAATTTATCCTTCAACGACTCTTCGATATTGGGGAACAGATCGAACGAGGTTAGTCCCAATTTCAAACAGCTTTCAATTTCGCGCAGCAAATTATCGATAGAGTACCGGTAAATACCCGGCATTGATGCCACCTCTGTCTTTTGAAAAGTACCATCAACAATAAATAAGGGGAATATAAGGTTAGCGGCACTGATGTGTGTTTCCTGCACCATTTGGCGTATCGCTTCGCTTTTTCGGTTTCTTCGTGGTCGTTGTAACATTTCTTATTTCAACATATTTGCCAAGAGGTTTTTCCTCTGTCTTGCGGGAACGCCAAAGTTAGGGAAACTGCGACAATTATGGGCGATGTTATATGTTTATAGAAATTTTATGTCTTACAAATGATGTTTTGCAGGAATATCGTTCAGAACACTATTAATGGGGTGTTTAAAATATTAAATGTTGTTATTTTTACCAAAGCGTTGTCAGATAACATGAAAAAACACATCCCTGCATTTTGCATAGCACTGCTGTTCGTGGTTGTTACAGCTTGTACACGCGTCAACGATGCGGCACCTGGAAGCAAGAAAATTGTATTAGCGCCTTTAAATAATCCGTACGAAACCAGTGTGGCTATATATAACGGGGCCGACGCAAGTAACCACTTATCGCCGGAGGAGCCTTTATGTGCATGGACTATAGGCGGTTTGCCGATAACTATACGAAACCTGTTAAAATTCGATATCAGTAAAATACCTGCCACCGGCAGCATAGAATCTGCGCGCCTTATTTTAAATGCCGATAGTATTCCACTGAATGGCGATTTAGTGCACGCAAATTATGGCACTGATAATAGTATTGTTATACAACAGGTTGCCGAACCGTGGGACACGTCAACCGTAACCTGGTTTAACCAGCCTGGCGCACTTTCCGCAAACCAGGTAATTGTGCCCAACACATTTCAACCCTTTGGAAACCTGGACGTGGATGTTAAAGCCATGGTTAGCGCAATGGTAAGCAGCGGTAAAAATTACGGATTTAAGCTATCGCTCAGGAACGAGGTGATTTATACTAGCCGCATACTCTGCTCCAGCTATTACCCGGATACATCAAGAAGGCCGAAGCTGATGATTACGTATAAGTAAGTTCATAGTTGATGGTTCATAGTTCATAGTAAAAAGCAGTTGGGTACTAGCCGGTAGCAATCAACCTCCGGCCATGAACTATCAACCATGAACTAAAGCGCCTTCGGCTATGAACTATGAACCATCAACTATGAACTCCTCTCAGCACCTGTGGCTTAAACAAATTGTGCCAAACACGGCTTCTGCCAGCCCGGTTTCATCGGGCGAATAGGGCAATGCATATTTTACGCCTATCTCGTCCAGTTTTTTGCCGGTTGATACGCCTATGGCTATAATTTTCTGATCAGGGTCCAGCAGGTTATCTACAAAGTATGCCTCAACGTTGGATGGACTGGTAAATACCATTATCTCGGCGCCGCTTTGCTGCACATTGTCTTCCAGGATGGTTTCGTAAACCGTAAGGTCGATGATTTTTGTATCGGGTGACAAGGCTTGCTGTATGCTCCGCATGGAGTTTTCGGCAGATGGGAACACCACAGTTTTGCCATTGGCCAGTTCAGCAAATTCGGCCGCAACATCCGCAGGGTCAATGCCTTCGCCGGTATAGTCAACAAAAAAACCTTTACGACGTAACATATCTTCCGAACCCCGGCCCATTACCCCGAATTTTACTTTTTTGGGTAATAGCGGGTTTAGCTGCAAAAAGTACTCCACCGCATTTTTACTGCTGAAAAACACCCAGTCGGCATTTTTTAAAATATAGCTATCAAGCTTGGTAATCACCGCTACGGTGCGGATAAGCGAGCGGGCCTCAACTTCAATATCGTGCTTCTCCAGGGCTTTGCGGAAATAACTATTTTCCGATAGCTCACGCGATATAAACACCTTCATCGGGAACTTGCGGTCGGCACTGAAGAACAAAGCCACTTTTTGTGCCAGCCCTTCGGTAGTAGGCGCCTCTAAGAATAAACGGTCAGGGAACTCGTCTGCTTCATCGGCCTTCGACGTAAACACCTGGTAAACGCCGCCTTCCTTGCGGCAATAACAGCCCAAAGGTAAATGACAGCCACCGCCAAATAGCTTTAGCAGGGTGCGCTCAACAGCCAGTTCTTCAGCAACGTCCGGGTGATTCAGCGGCTGCAACGCATCGAATAATTCTTTATCGCTTTCGCGGATTTGGATTGCTAATGCCCCCTGGGCCGGTGCGGGAATCAATTCAGTAGGCGTCAGTTCCTCTACGTAAAAATCGCTCAAATCAAGCTTGAGCCTGCTAACACCAGCCTTAGCCAGCATTATGGCATCGTAATTTTCTTCGCGCAGTTTGTTTACTCGGGTGGGCACATTTCCGCGCAAATCAATAATATCCAAATCGGGGCGGTAGGCCAGCAATTGCGCCTTACGGCGGTTTGACGAAGTGCCCACAATGCCTCCGTATTTAACCGACAGCTTTTGATGCACATCAACGCAATCCTTCAGTATCAGCAGTAGTTCAGCCGGGTCTTCCCGTTCTGAAACTGCTGCGATAATGAGTCCCGGAGGGTTTTCGGTTGGCAGGTCCTTGTGCGAGTGTACCGCAAGGTCGATGGTGCCTGCTAATAATTCTTCTTCAAGCTCTTTGGTAAAAAAACCTTTGCCTTCCAGCTTATCAAAGCTGAGGTGGAGGATACGGTCGCCCTGGGTTTTGATGATTTTTAGCTCAACATCAATGTTAAGCGCAGCCAGGCTATCTTTTACAAAATTTGCCTGCCATAGCGCCAGGTCACTGCCGCGGGTTCCTATAATAAGTTTTCTGTCCAAAGGGCTATAGTGTTTGCATTGCAAATTTAACTTTTTACGGCAATGTTAATGCACACCAATTTAACGAATAATTCAAATTGCTTGGGGATGACGGGGAGGAAAAATTCTCTGAACTTTGATTTTATTGATTACTAAGATTGGAGGGTGCCTGACTGGCTGTTTTGCGGCTGACATTAAACGTTTCTCCCAATAACTATTAAAAGTTCCTGGGCCGATCTGTGGTCGTTATCTGTATCAGCCAACATTAAGAAATGTCGGGCTTTTTCGATAGATTTTTCAACTACATCTCCGTCCAAATATATTCTTCCTAATAAATAGTTTGCTTCATCAATTTCGTACTGATTATTATAAGGGTTTAGAGGACCCTGTGAGATTTTCAATAAAATGTCGTACGCTTTTTTTATATCCTTTTCGGTTCCTACACCCCAGTAATAGCATTGCGCCAATGTTAGTGAATTTGACTTACTAAGAGTTTGAGCGAGCTGATACAATTCAAATGCTGTTTTGTAATCCTGTTTGTCCCGGTAAATTGTGCCTAAATTGTTAGCAGCTATACCCGAACCATTATCAATCCCTTTTTTATAAAGCTCAATGGCAAAACCAATGTTCTTATCGCAGTAA
>JBDUDE010000111.1:0-3867 GCA_040003105.1 Mucilaginibacter sp.
TACCGGCGACGTTAAAAACGCGGAAATCTCACTTTATATTTATAACAATACCAAAGTCGATAATTTTTATTTTGACCGGAAAGCTGATAGCGCATTCGGCTGGTACCAGCCAGGAGGTTTTGTAAGCGACTCAGGAAAACTGGTCATTAATTCATTCGATGGCAGGCGTATTAGCGGAACATTTGAATTCAGGGGCCGCAGGGGTAGCAGCACTAAAAACATTACCGAAGGGCAATTTGATACGGAGGTAGTAAATTATACGAAATATATACTATTGCCCCCTGAAGGGGGTTCGTCTGACGATAATTAAACCGTTGATTATTATGATTGCGTTGATTTCGCTGATTGCAGACGCCGGTACCCGGGTGTCAAATTTCTAAAAAATCCGAAATCAAATTTCACCGCTATATTTCCCATCCTCACCGATAACTTTATTCTGTTAGCCAACTTTGCGTAGGCGAAATTTTAATTCTACCTTAGTTTTATATCGCAATTGAAATAATCACCTAAAAAAATTAAGAAAATGGATATGTATCAAAATCCTTATATGGCGTTTCCGGGGATAACACCAGAGGAAATGGGTTTTTTACAACAAGGCACTGCCGAACTGAATGAAAACCAGAAAAAATACTTTTATATGGCTTATTCGGGCAAAAGAAAATCACCGCAGGATATATTAATATTTACCTTAATAGGTTTTGTTGGCGTTGCGGGTATACAACGTTTTATTGTGGGCGAGGTATTGATGGGCTTGTTGTTCTTTTTTACAGGCGGATTTTGCCTTATCGGTACTATTGTTGATTTGATTAATCATAAGACCTTAGCCAGCGACTATAACAGAAAAATGGCTTATGAGAGCTTCCAGATGGCAAGAATGAGCAGCTAAGAAAATTACTTCCGCAGCATTCAAATAAAAGAGGGCGAAAAATATTTATTTTTCGCCCTCTTTTATTTGCGTATCGATTAATTCCAAAAAACGGAATTTTCTTCCAGAAAACGTTACCCCTTGGCCTTATCAATCACCGCCTGGTTCAGGCGCACATATTCCTCGTCGTTTGATGCCTTTGCCAGCGCAATACCTTCCTGCGCGGCTTTAATGGCTGCCGTTTTGTCGCCCATCTTTAACCGGATGCGGGCTTCCCATAATTTATACCACGGCCCTTTAGGTTCAACCTTTTCGGCCTCTAATGCCCAACCAAGGGCTTTTTTCATGTCTTTATTGTTTTCGTAGTAATATTGTATGGCATTAAAGTAATACGGCTTACGGTCGCCTTGCATCAATTTGTCAATATTGGCTGTAATTTTGGCATCATCATCGGTATTTAGTTTGATATAAACCGATGTGTGGTCCCATACCAGGTGCAAATCAGCTGAATGGGTGGTTACATCGGCAAACTGTATGGTAAAGCTTTCGCGTTTTTCGGCCCGGGATGTCGATTTTACTTTTACGCGCAGCAGGTCATCTTTTTCTTTATAGCTATAAGCGCCCCATTGTTTAGCTGTTTTATTTAATATTATCGTCCACTCATTTTTATCAGGGATAGTAAACAGCGAATAAGTTCCGGCAGGCACGCTATGCCCTTCAAAAATCACATTCTCAGTAAAGCTAATGGTGGTAGCAGCATTGGCACCGGTACGCCAAACTTCGCCGTACGGGTTAATGCCGCCAAATATTACGCGGTCCTTAACGCTTGGACGTGAGTAAGTTATGGTGACTTTTCCCAGGCCAAAATCCTGTATAATAGTTTGTGTTGGGCTTGCTTCGGGTATTCGCGGCGCCTGCTGGGCATTGCTTTTAAAACATATTCCGGCTAAAAAAACGGCCAGTACATATAGGTAACACTTTTTCATATTATAGTTTTGAGTTGTAAACAAGAGTCAAGAATCTAGAGCCAAGAGCCAGGAAATTGGGGGTAAAACAATCATCTTTACGAAAAGTAACATGGCGGTGTGTACACCATAGTTTTTACTACTCTTTTTCTTCTTGATTCTTGTCTCTTGCTTCCTGATTCTTAATACTACCGCTAAGTTATTAATTGTAATTTAATTATTATAACAGTATCAGACGGAAAAATATTGCAAAGGTAAAGTGTATTAAAAAAATATTTTTTCCAAAAAATAAAAGCCCCCCACAATCGCTGCGGGGGACTTTCAACCTAAACCTTATCACAATTGAACTGGTGAGAGCCAGTCCGCATATCATTTATCAATTACTGTACCAAAAAAATGTCACCTGCAATTTTTATCGGAAATTAAAAAAAAAATTATGCGCACCTTATCAACAGCTGTTAATTATGTATAAAACTGTAAATACCTTGTTGGTTTTTTTGTACACCAATTAGTTTGCATGTGCATTTTTTTTGCGGCGCAACCAGCCATCCAATAAAAACAAACCCAAAACCAAGTCGAAAAACATAAAGCCTTCAACCAATGGTTTCGAAAAATGTGTGCTTACTTCGGGTATTTTGAAGTTTGTTGGCACTTTAACTCCAAGGTTGACGCTACCCATTGATGCAAAATCCATTTTTGTAAATGCATATACCAGGAATCCGGTTAGCGTAAGCACAAAAAACATAGCTATACCCATTATAATACGTTTATTAACGGTGGCTTTAAGCGGCACCTGCGCCTGCTCGGTACGGATAGCCTCAATTACATTGTAGGTAAACGCCATCGGCGGTTCGTCAAGTTCCATCGTTGCAAATTCACTATTAAGGGCCAGCAGCTTGTTGTATTTAAGCCGAAAGGCCTCATCGCCTGCAATAAGTTTGCTGATAGCGTTTTGTTCATCTGCTGTGCAGGTGCCATCAATATAGTTCCAAAGTTTTTCCTCTATGGTATTCATATCAGTTCTTTAGCTTCGTGTTTTAAATTGCGCTCCAGCTTTTCTTTTAAGCGCTGGCGCGCCCTGAATAATTTTACCTTTATCGTATTTGCTTCCATCCCCATGGCCTGCGCAATTTCCTCAAGCGATTGCTCGCCTTTGTAAAACATGGTGATGATGGTTGCATCATCCGGCAAAAGTTGTTCAATAGCCTGGTTAAGATAAAACGACCGCGATTTGTTCTCCGCATCGTTAACATCAAAAGCCGACGATTGGTTTTCTACCTGTATAAAGGTGGCATCGTCATCTATCGAATCCGTATCCACCCGTTTCTTTCTTAAAAATGTCATAGCCGTGGTATACACAATACTATACAACCATGTGCTGAATTTTGATTGCCGCTGAAACGAGCCCAGCGAGCGATATGCCTTTATAAAGCAATCCTGCGCAATCTCTTCGGCATCTTCCCTTCCTTTAGCAAAGCGCATAGCAAGTGTAAACACAAAGCGCTGGTGCCGTTTAACCAAATCGGCATACGCCGCCTGGTTACCCGCCAGCACCTGGTCAATCAACTCGATATCTGAAAGCTTGCTCTGCATCTGTTATAGCTCTCTGACTACGTGTTTTTGTTTAAGGTTACACCTTTGTAAAATTAGTTATAAGTTGCAGCATTAAGTAGCAGTTTTTAATACAATGGCTTTAGATTAAATATTCTCATATAGCTATCTAACTGCTACTCCTACTTACCCCTGCCACTTTTTAAACTGCAACTTAAAACTGTTACTGCAAACTTTTTTTCACCCGGGTGTAACCTCCTTCAAAACCGAGTGGTCATAGCATACAAATACACCACAAGGGTGTTTAAAAACAAGCACATTTATTAACTTTTTAAAAAATAAAATATCATGGATAAGACAGCACAACTGGGAGTAATGGCAGGCATTATAATACCTCTCGCCCTTTTTGCAATGATTTTTGGGGTAGTTTACCTTTCCAAACGCGAAAGAATGGCAATGATTGAACGCGGAATGGACCCACGCCGG
>JBDUDE010000389.1:0-3860 GCA_040003105.1 Mucilaginibacter sp.
GACATTCATGAGCTTCTTACGTCAGTTCCCCTCTTGAGAGAGAGTGGAGAGGTGTGTCCTTTTCGGGGATGAAACTTTGTTTCTGGCACGGGTCGCATGGCGGTCAACACACCCCGCCACTATACAGTCCGGCGCGCCCTCTCAAGCTACCGTGTACCCACATCTATTGTCGCTGCAAAGTCCATGCGCCGTAGGTGCAATAGGTCGGTAGAAAACAGTCCACCCCATCAATTTTGCGCCGTAGGTGCAACACTTAACGGGCTATTTATGGCTCCTTGTGCAAATCGGCGAGGTTCCGTACCTACGGCACGGACTACTTGTTGGTGCGTTTTTCTACCGACCTTTAACCCCGATTGGGTTTAGAAAACTTGTGCGTACACGGTAGTTCTCAAGAGGGGAATAAAAAAATCTTCCGAACACCCCGCCCCGCGCGATAAAGAATGATGTTATTGCTTGTTAGTTTGAATTATGTAACTTTGCATTATGGCATCAACAGAAACGATAGAAGATTTTTATAAAAATAAGCTCACATCCCCTCCCGAAAACCTGTGGCCTGATTCAGGGCATTTTAATGTTTTCAGAATCGAAGATTTTCACAAGCCGGATGCAAAACCTGTGAAATACAGCCGTCGTGATTTTTATAAAATCAGCATGTTCAGGGGAAAGACGATATACCACTATGCCGATAAAAGTATCGAGGTAGACGGAACTACCCTTATATTTTTCAACCCTCATGTACCTTACACCATCGAAGCTATGACCGGCGACAGGACAGGTTTTTTCTGCATTTTTAAAGAGTCTTTTTTTACTGAAATGCTCCGCAGCAATATGCATGAATTGCCCATGTTCGCCATCGGGGGCAAGCCTTCCTATTCGCTAAATGCCGAACAGGACAAGTACGTAAGCGTATTGTTCGAGAAAATGCTGGACGAAATTAAGTCGGATTATAAATTTAAATATGACCTGTTGCGCAACTATGTAACCGAGCTGATTCATTATGCCCTTAAGGTATCGCCAACCGAAACGTTATACCATCATACAGACGCCAATTCGCGGATAACATCGGTTTTTACCGAATTGCTGGAGCGGCAGTTTCCTATCGAATCGCCCTCGCAGCGGTTTACCCTGCGGTCGGCAAAAGATTATGCCGAACACCTGGCCGTGCATGTTAATCACCTTAACAGGGCCATCAGGCAAACAACCGGTAAAACTACCACAGCCCATATTTTTGAGCGACTTACCGGCGAAGCCATAGCTTTGTTAAAACATACCAACTGGAATATATCCGAAATAAGCTACTGCCTGGGTTTTGACGAGCCCGCACATTTCAATAACTTTTTCAAAAAACAAACGTCAAATACGCCGTCGGTCTATCGTTTTGTTTGAATTTTGTAAGTATTGGTTTGAATGATGCAAACGGTTGCCTTATTGGCGCTGTAATTTTGCTTTCATGAAAAACACCAATAATGAAAACAAAAAAGTATGGTTTATTACAGGCGCATCTAAAGGTTTTGGGCTGAGCCTGGTTAAACAGCTGCTGGCTGCCGGTGAAAAAGTAGCGGCCACCACCAGGTACGTAGCCAGCCTGGTAAAAGCAACCGGCGAAACATCAGAGAATTTTTTACCACTTCACGTTAACCTGTCCGACGAAAAAAGCGTGGCAGAAGCAATTCAAACTACTATCAACACCTTCGGCCATATTGACGTTGTAATCAACAACGCTGGCTACGGCATTGGCGGCAGCATAGAAGAGCTTACTGACGAAGAGGCCCGCGAAAGCTTTGATATTAATGTGTTCGGCACGTTGAATGTAATCCGTGCTGTAATGCCTTCTATGCGCGAGCAAAGGTCGGGGCATATCATCAATATCTCGTCTATCGCCGGTATTACAGCCGGAACAGGCTGGGCTTTATATGCAGCTACTAAATTTGCTGTTGTGGGCTTATCTGAAGTTTTAGCCGAAGATGTTAAAGAGTTTGGCATTAAAGTTACGGTGGTGACCCCGGGCGCATTCCGCACAAACTTCCTTGCAGCCGATTCGCTGGTGATGACTAAAAGCCCGATAGAAGCTTACAGTGATGTACGCAACTCGCATGCCCGTTACCTGCAAATGGACGGCCAGCAAATTGGCGACCCCGAAAAGGCCGCGGCCGCGATGATTAAAATAGCGGATGACGATAACCCGCCGCTACACTTACTGCTGGGGGAGGATGCCTACAACCGGGCAATGGCCAAACTGCTTGTACTTGATAAGGAATTCAGGTTAAACGAAGAATTGTCAAAATCAATGGCCTACCAGGGTTAATTCTAAATAAATAATTAAACACTATTCAAAAAATGATTTCAGATAAAGTTTGGTTTGTTACCGGCGCTTCAAAAGGTTTGGGCCTTAGCCTGGTTAAACAACTATTAAATAACGGCTATAATGTAGCCGCAACATCAAGAAGTATCGACGATTTAAGCAAAGCCGTAGGCGCCGGGGATAACTTTTTACCCTTAGCCGTAAGCCTTGTTAACGAGGGAAGTGTGACAGATGCCATAAATAAAACAATAAGCCGTTTTGGCCGCATTGATGTGGTGGTGAATAATGCAGGTTATGGTTTAACCGGCAGCCTTGAGGAACTGAGCGACATAGAAGCCCGTGATAATTTCGATATCAACGTATTTGGCTCGTTAAATGTAATAAGGGCGGTAATGCCTCATTTAAGGGCGCAGCAATCGGGACATATCTTTAATATATCGTCAATAGGTGGTTTTACCAGTTCGTTTCCCGGTTTCGGCATTTACTGTGCAACCAAGTTTGCGGTTACCGGCTTTAGCGGTGCTTTGGCTGAGGAGGTTAAGGAGTTTGGCGTTAAAGTTACCGTGGTATTGCCCGGCTATTTCAGGACAAATTTTCTTAACCCCGACTCATTAAACGTGCCTAAGAACGAAATTGAGGCCTACAAAAAGGTTCGCGAGATAGAGAGCGCCCATCAAAATAGCATTAACGGCAACCAGGCCGGCGACCCTGAAAAAGCAAGTGCGGTTATCATAGAGGTAGCTGGTGCACCTGATGCCCCGTTGAATTTATTTTTAGGGCAGGATGCCTATGATTTTGCATACCAGAAAATCGAGGCCGTTAAAAATGACCTGGAGAACTGGAAAGGGCTAACTACATCAACAGGTTTTTAAGCAATGATACTTATCGAAGGGTTTTCTGATATTAAACTACCTTTGTTGTTTCAGAAGATATGACGATTAGTATTTTAGGCTGTGGATGGTATGGTAAGGCGCTTGGGTTATCATTGATAAATAGCGGTAATACTGTTAACGGGTCATCCACTTCGCCGGCGAAAATGGAAGCACTTGCCGAAGCCGGCATCATTCCCTGCCTGGTTGATATAAGGCCGGAAAGCGAAGCGTACGATGATGGTTTTTTTAATTGTGATGTGCTGATTATCAGCATCCCGCCAAAAATAAGACAGGGCGAAGGCGGCGATTATCTGCCAAAAATTAAAAGAATTATTACCGCTGCTAAAAAGCATGGGGTTAACAAGGTGATTTATATTAGTTCAACAGCCGTTTATGGCGATAACAATACGGAAGGGACGGAGCTAAATCCGCCTGAACCGGATACGGAAAGTGGAAGGATATTACGTGAGGCCGAAGGCTTGTTTAGTGGTGAAACATCATTCGAAACGACCATCTTACGTTTTGCGGGCCTCGTCGGTCCCGGCAGGCATCCGGGGCGGTTTTTCGCAGGTAAAAAGGATATTCCAAACGGCCGGGCGCCGGTAAATCTAATCCATTTAAACGATTGTATTGGTATTACAACAGCCATTATCAATCAAAATGCATTTGGCCGGGTGTTTAATGGC
>JBDUDE010000786.1:0-3855 GCA_040003105.1 Mucilaginibacter sp.
GGCAGGTTGAAATAATAAACTGTGATACTATCAAGACTTTGCGTATGCCAAACATTCCCGATGAGTCGGCAACCTTACCCTTTAAAACCTTAACCGGCTTAAATGCCGACAGGTAAAATGCGGGATATAACCCAGCTGCCAGCCCGGTTGCCAGCGCAATAAGTACCAGCCATAAAATCAGGCTGCTGTTTTCTTTCGCGAAGAATGACAACACCTGCCCGGTGAGGCTGTTAAACACAGGTAAGGCTAAAAATGCCAATCCCACGGCAATAACCAATGCGCAAACGCTGATGGCAATTGTTTCTATCATAAACTGGTAGCGGATAGAGCTTTTGCCCGCGCCCATAACCCTGCGTACACCAACTTCGCGGGCGCGGCTTATGGCCTGTGCGGTTGTTAAATTCATATAATTGATGCAGCCCAGCAACAGTATAATTAAAGCGATAGAACCTAAAAGGTACAGGTATTTGATATTACCTTGCTTATAAGCCAGGTAATCCTGGAATTCGGATGAGTTTAAATGAATATCGTTAAGTGATTGTAATCCGTTGGTGATATAATCGTTATGTGCCTTCATTTCGGCGCCGGCGTGGCGTTTTAAATAGGCATTCAGCTTTGCGGTTAGCGCTTGCGGGTCAGTACCATGCCGCACCTTTACGTAAGTGTAAAAATTATCGTTCACCACCCAGCTCTCATTATTAGCCATCAGGTCGCGAATATGATCGCTATTATTCGAGGCGAAGAAATCGGCTTTTATATGGTTTAAAAAGTCTTCCTTAAAAACCCCTGCTATAGTGTATATAGTAAGCCCCGCCTTTATGGTTTTGCCGATAGGCGATGCTTGCTTGAACAACTTAGTAGCCAATGATTGGGAAAGTACAATAGTATTTGGCGCTGCAAAGGGCGTTTTGCGGTCGCCCTGTGCGAAATGAAAGGAAAGCACATCAAAAAACTGTGGGTCGACCCAATAACCGGAATCTTGTACATAAGGCGTGGCGTCTCTTGCTCCCTGCACCTGCACAATTACCGAACCATTGGTCGGGTCCATTCGGGTTACCTGCTCTATTTCGGGAATCTCACTTTTCAGGTATTTAGCATAGGGCAGGCCAACAGTAGGCGCTTTGCTGTCGCCCTTAAAGGTCGAGGTTACGCGGTAAATATCATCGCGGTTATCAAAGCCTTTATCAAAACTCAATTCGTGCTGCCAGTATAAAAATACCAACGCGCAACAAGTTAATCCTATAGCAAGGCTGAAAACATTTATTGCAGTAGTGGTTTTACGTTTCCAAAGGTTACGGACAGCGAGTTTTAAGTAGCTTTTGAACATGGGCCTGTTGTTAAAGGTATATTCAAAAATAAGCTGATAACCAATAGGTTGTATCCGAAAGAAACTGTTTTAACAAAATTTAACGAGTTGCAGTCGAAATTTTATTCCCTCTATTTATGCTGTCGCCACCAATTTACTCACGCTCCTATAAACAAACTCATTAAATATATGTCTCCGCGCAAATCTTCCCGGCGAGTCGGCATTTACAAGTTTGCGGTAAACTTCTTTTGGTACGTCGAAATATTCGTAGGCGTTGCCGTCTAAAAAGTAAACGGTTAACACCTGCTGCTTATACTCAAAATCGGCAATGTTTGAGGTGGTGGTTGTTATGGTATAGTCGGCAAAGGTTTGGCTGCGGGTTTCGGGCGCAATGCTTACCAGGAAGTGGTACGCTTCAATGATGGTTTTGCTTTTTTCTTCGGCTTCCAATCTTTCGCCGCCGTCCTGGAATTTATCCGGGTGCCAGGTTTTCATCAGGCTGCGGTAAGTGGTTTTTAATTCCTGCAGTTCGGCAGCTTCGGTAACGTTTAACAGTTTCCTGTAGTCGACAATTTTCTTCATAACATGCTAATCTTTGTTTATCGTCGTTGATTGAAAGCTACAGCTAGCACCTCATCCAGGAAAATAATTTTGCAAAGTTACGCTTTATCAGCCAGAAAAAATTGAAAGATTTACTTATTGGGATTGAAAAGCAATTTCCAAGCCAATAGTCGATTTTAGTTATGTGTCCTCAATTCGTGTAATTCGCCTTAATTCGTGAAAATTAGCGTTCAATAATTAATACCGCCACGATTTCAAATCCACACCCTTTGGCGCCCTCGTCTTTATTTCCTCAGCCCACTTTTTAATAAACATCTGGTTGTACCGCAAGCGACTGATATAATTGGGCTGCGTATGGTCGCCGTTCCAGCAATGTTCGGCGCGATCGCCGTAATCTATAAAGCAGCTGCAGTTGGGATTATTCAATTTTTTCAGCATGTCTTCGGCAGTGTATACGGCATCGTTAAGGTAGTAGGTGTCCATATCGCCCACATAAATGTGAATTTTGCCTTGCAGGCTGTTGCCTATTTTCGGCCAGTCGCGTTTAATGATATAGGTAAGGTCGTAATTATCGCGCCAATAACGGGCTACGGAGCTATCAATTGCCCCGGTATATTTATCAAAGATCCGCTTGGGGTAGCCGTCATTATCCATCGGCGAAAAAACGGCTTCCCAAATATCAAATTGTTCGCCGCTACGGGTGCGGCTGCCCTCAGCCTGCTCATGCTGGTTCATTTCTTTTACCGTAGCTAAAATATGGCCCAGGTAGTTTCGTTCGCCGGGGCGTTGGGTTTTCTTAAAATCGCTTTCGGCGTAGTAAGCGTTTTTGTTGCTATAAATGTTGATGGTAGTATAATGATGAAAATCAATCGGATCGGGGCATGCCGCGTAGCTGCCGTTATATTCGTTTGGATATAAAACCTGAACTGCCAATGATATCCAGCCCCCCGTAGAGCCGCCATATACAAACCGCGCCCAGCCTTTGCCGATGCCGCGATACGCCTTTTCAATCGCCGGAATAAGCTCATATGTAATCGCGTCCCCGTACGGGCCCAAGTTGGCAGAGTTTACCGCGTACGAATCATCATAATACGGGTTGGCATGATTTAACTGTACTGCCAGCACCCTCGGGAAACCCGGTCCCGTCCATTGTTTATAAAAATCATAAGCTTCCTGCGCCACAATCCGGTTGTAGCCCGTTATGTGGAAGCGCTCAGAAGTATCCGGCTTCATGCTTGCCGTATCCGGTTTGGTCGTACTGAAACCACCCATATCATGGTTAAAATGATCCTGGAAAATAGCCAGCGGGTATTTAACGTCTTTATGTTCATCAAACCCTTCGGGCAATAATATATTTGCACCCAGGTACATCGGCCGTCCCCAAAACTCGGTAAGCAATTTGCTTTGTATCCGCAGGTGTTTAATGTATTTGGTGTCTTCCGGGTCTTTAATAGGCGGAATAATGTTAGTTATAGATAAGGCTATTTCATTTGTCGCCGCCGGGTCAAAATGTATTTTTAGCGGGGCTGAATAGATATTGCCTGGTGCTATGTTCCAATGCTGGCCCTCGCCCCTGTCCATGGGCAGCTTAACCGTTTGACCTGTTTTTAAATGAAAGGTTTCGTATTTGTGCAGCAGCACCTGTACGTAGTAATCGCCGGGTGGCACATCCTTCAATCGCTCAATAGGATAACCGATGGCCTGCACAGCTATCAGTTGGGTTGTTCCGGGTTTCCAGCCTTCCACATCAACACCAAAAACCAGTTGAGTGCCGGCACCGTCGCTGATTTGGAAACGAGGCTCCGCTTTGTTGGTTTTTGAAAGCAGGAGTAACAAACGGCCATCCTGAACTGATTCATTAAGCGATTTATCGATACTTACCCTGAATGTTTGTGCCGACGCCGAAACGGAAATTAGCAGCAGGAAAATTAGATTCTTCATGATGAGGTGGATTTGAGAAACTAATATAGGGATTTGTTGATTGAGTT
>JBDUDE010000659.1:0-13019 GCA_040003105.1 Mucilaginibacter sp.
GGTTTGCCGACTGCATATTGGATTACTCGTCGTTTATGCTGAAAAAGATGCTGAAAACCCGGTTCAGCAAATCAACCTTAAAAGAAGTTACTTTTACCCAGGCCAACCTTGCCGGCTCCGTATTTGACGACTGCGACCTGAACGGCGCCGTATTTAACCGCACCGACATCAGCAGCGCCAACTTTATCACCGCCTATAATTACGACATCGACCCTGAAATTAACAGCGTAAAAAAAGCTGCCTTCTCGGCGCAGGGGACACATGGGTTGTTGAGTAAGTACCAGTTGAAGATAGTGTGACGAATAATTAACGTTCAACTATAACCTGCCTTACCGTTTTTGGAAAAGTTAGCCATCCTTTAAGCTCCGGAAAAAACTCGTCTACCTCCGGATTACCCTTATCCTGCAAAGCAATGAAGTACCAATGTTGACCATTGTCCTCGCTTATTGCCAGATTGCTGCTGGTAGCACTAATGGTTTTATCATTCATTTTAACAAAGATCTGTTGTGGGATGATACAAAACTGCTTACTTCCAAATAATTTGATTTCACCAGGTTGACCCATTTTTGCGTCACTAAGCGTAATGCCCTCTTTTTTAATTTTTTCGAAAGTTAGTTTAGTAAGCCTCATCATAGAATCAACGCCACCAGCTTTTGCGATAACTTTAGGGTAAACATATTTAATCAATGTTAAATAATCTCCTTTAACCGTAGCGTTTGCCATGCTGTCTGCCGATGCTTTTACCCGTATGTTTGGTTGCGCGGACACCAGGCAGGTAAATAAAAATAGTGCCAATAGGCAAGTGAAAAGGTTTTTCATGGCCTGAAGGTAGCGTATTCTTCAAAATTAATCAAGTAACCTGCTTTATTAACAGGGAAATCGCTTTTAAACCTGGCAGTTTTTAGGAGACTCCTATGGAGTCTAAAAACTTATTTGTGACCAGGCTATAAACAGGTGGCCTCTCTGAGGCCATCGCTTTACTAATTTTAACACTCCGTTAGGAGTATCGTGTTTATAGCAACACAATCAACACAAGCCTGGACTCCAACGGAGTCTCCTTTTTAAAAGCGATTTCCCTGGCTTTATTCAGGGAGCCTTCAGCAATCGCTTTTAAAATAGGGTGCTCCTCTGGAACCTTTTCTACGATTTATTTTGGCTATAAACAGGGTGCTCCGCCTGAGCTGTGAACGATTGCGGCCCGACTCCAGCGGAGTTACCTGTTTATAGAATTTAATGCCGGGAATATATTGCGTTATAGTGTTTTACAATAAGCAGCATAGCGATACACAATGCTGCCAGCAGCGCTGTTGCAAGCCAGGGGTTGGGGGTGTTTAATTAGTTGCATATTGAGGTGTTACTATTGATAAGGATTTTTAACTTTAAAGTTTATAAACCATCCTAATGGATCTTTTACTCCGTTTTAAGCCCTGGCATTTATTTTTCCTATTACTAATACCAGTTGTATTTTCGTGGTTTTCGAGGTTTACCAGTATTTGGGATTCGATTTTTTTTGTTTTTTATACCGGGTGGGCTTACGCTATAGGGTTAAAAATGAATTCGTTGCTGCCGTTAGCTATCAGGCCAGGCACCAGGTATTTAAAAATACAATATTGGCTTTTGATAGGTGTTACCTTGTTTACGTATAACATATTGCCTTACTCGCGGTTTTTCCGGTATGGTTATGCGTACAATACTTCATATTCTATTGTTTTCTTAATAGTTTTTGCTTACCTGCAATTTAGCATTTGGATGTTCGCGGCCCGCATGCTTGAATCGATGATTGAAGGGGAAATTGTTAACCGCAGCGATTCGTTAAAGACATTTTTTTGTTTCTGGTTTTTTCCCATTGGCGTATTTCAAATTCAACCAGCCGTGCAAAGGGTATTGACTAAATATGAGTCCAGTGCCACATCCACTGATTCATCCACCTAACAGTTCTTTAAACATACATGTTTAATATGTCAATTGGCATAAGATGCTAATATAAAACCATGTCTTCTCCCAATGTCTGCGTCTCTATCAATTGCGTGAGCAATTGTTTTAAAACTGTGTCCCTTGCCCATTGCTGCTCGGCAAGTGTGGCGTCATCCTGGTACCATAATAACGGAGTGTTAATTTCAATCCGCGTTTTGTAAACGTAGTTTTTTGAATGATGCATCTTTGAGCCGATGTAGCTGTTCAAATTTTCTTCTTTAATAATCTTCGCAAATTGCTTTGCGGGAATATCCACCTGCAGGCATTCGTCCAGCGTGTTTTTAAAATCGTGCTTGTCTTCCAGCCAAAGGGTTAGCGTGTCTTCAGTTAGGTCGTGGTCGGCAATGGTAATGCGGCTGTAGTCATAATCAACTGATATGATGAGCCACCAAAGTTTGTCGGTTAGTTTTTGAGATATTTTTATCATTTTATTGGTTTATTAGTTCACTTGTTCATTAGTTCATTGGTGGTTTGTTCGATAGGTTGCGCTGGTATAGTTCATCGCTTGTTGGGCCTAATGAACTAATGAACCAGTGAACCAATGAACGTTTATCTAAACTTCGGCAGCCACCCCGGTATGTATTTTTGTATAGCAGCAATTTCGTTCCGGTACTTTTCGCAGGTTAGCTGGTAAGCCTGGTAGCGCAGCAATTGCTCGTTATCGGTTTGGTGTTGCGTGCCGGTTGGCAGGTTATTATTTGTGGCGATGGCTGAGTAGGCGAGGTGCATGTTTAAGTCGGTAAAGTCAGTAAAGTCAGTAAAGTCCGGAAAGTCAGTAAAGACGGAATGCCGGGTATTGTTAAATTTGTTTTCTTCCCTCACTCCTGCGAAAAGAGGGGCAGGGGGTTAGTCGAGGGGCGGCTTGATTAGCCACGTTGTGGGCAGGGCGGTTCTCTTCCTGTAAAGTATTCTGTATATTCTTTATGCATTGTTTTGGTTTTAATAAAAAATGTTTTACTTTAGTGAATTGTTATGCAACAAATATAAAGAAATATCTTTATTAAAATCAAGAAAAATCTGAAATATTTTTTATTGTGATGGAAGAAGAAGCAAAACCAAATAAAATTAAGACGGTAAGGCCAGAAACACTGGAGTTTATTATACTGTATAACCAGCTTCGAGGTAAGGCTTTTAATGGCAATGCCGAACTGGCCGAGGTGCTGGGATTTAACTCGATAAGCTCAATTACAGAAATAATAAAGAGCAGGCAGAATATAGATCCGGAAAAATTAAAGATATTTAAAGAAAAATACAGTGATTTCTTGTTGAATAAGAAAAATACAAATAATTCTGAGCAAAAAGGCGTCGCGAAAGCATTTGAAGGTATCCCGATGTATGAAATCATCGCAACCGCCTCTGGCGTTGAGGTGTATAACGACATAAACGACTCTACGCCGGTTGGGCATATGAACTTTCCAGGTATTGAAGAATGCGATTTTGCGTTACCTGTTTGGGGGCACTCCATGTATCCTTACCTGGAGAATGGCTGCTGGGTGGCATTGAAAATTATTCGCGATAAAAAAATACTGCCTGGCGAGGTATACTACATTGAATGGGGCGACTACCGTATGTACAAGCGCCTGCTGGCCGGCGACAATGAGGACGAAGTAATTGCCCACTCAGACAACGTAACCGAAATGGTAGGCAATCGCCTTAAATATGCCCCGTTTGTAATTAAGATTGAGGAAATTAAAAAACTCTGTTTGGTAAAGGATATTCATAAGAAGCATAATCATTGAAGGAGTCCGAAAGTCAGTAAAGTCCGGAAAGTCCGAAAGACGGAAAAGTCCGGAAAGACGGAAAAATCTGAAAGATTGATTTTGTCGTGGACTTTGACTTCCGCCCGTCTACCTCTTCCGTCTTTCGGACTTTGCAGACTTTAATAGCTTTTCGTCTTTACTGACTTATCGGACTTTCCCGACTTTACTGACTTTCTATAAGTAGTAAAATAGTAGTATTTCAATAGCGGGATAGCGATAATGCAACTTTTATTCAATAATATTGATAACCCCTTCACTATTAAACCCTAACAGCATGAAATACTACATTGAAGCCTGGAACGCCAAACAGGCGTGGCTGGATCTTGACCAGCAGCAGCGCGGCGAATACATTGCCCAGCTTGGCCCGGCAATTCAGCAATTAACCGAGCAGGGTGTTGAAATAATTACCTGGGGCGTTAATGATAAGGATACCGATAAGCGTCTCCCGTTTGATTTTTTTGCCGTTTGGACTTTCCCATCCGACGAAATGGCTAAATCATTCGAGGGCCTGGTTGATGCCGCCGGCTGGCACAATTATTTCGATCAGCAAAATATGAAAGGCGACCCGGCAAGTCCGCAGGATGTTCTCGGGCAACTGATAGGGTTGTAGTCTGAAGTCCGGAAAGTCCGAAAGTCAGTAAAGATGGAAAAGTCCGGATAGATAAAAGGCCTTCGAGCGTGAGCTTTTAAAGCTTATTTCCTATCTTCGGACTTTACTGACTTTCCCGACTTTACTGACTCCAAAATGGCTTCTATCAAATATCCATACAGCTTAAATTACAGTTTGGCCACTTTTGTGGTGATGCTGGTGTTAATGCTGTTGTTGTTCCAGAACGTTGCCGCCAGCCACAGCAATGCCGCCTGGATAATTTACGGGGTGTTTGTTTTGGTGTTTGTGGCAATAAGCGCATTGCTGATAGTGAAAAGGCTGCTGCCGGCCATACAAGGCAAAACCGCGCTCGAGCTAAATGAAACCTGTATAATAGATTATCTCCGCAATATTACCGTCGATTGGAAAGATGTAAAGACCATCGAATTTATCCGCGGCCGCAGCTCATCGCTTATACAGCTCAATTTAAAATGGGTGAGCGATTATGGCAGCGAGATTGCCATCCCCCTGCGTTTTGTAAAGGGTAAAGACGAAGCGATTTACAACCAGGTGCAGGCCTATCTGGAACAATTTGGCAGCGATATCATATTATAATATTATTTTTGACTGAAGGGCGGCTACTTAGGCTGCTTGATAAATACCTTAAACCCTCACCATGGCAGCTACCACTATTGACGAAGTAATTGCACAACTGGAAGCAATTATTGCCGACAGCATAAACACCAACAACCGCATGGGCTATTTTGCTGCCTTATATTATAAGGTAACCGCCGCCGTGCGCGATGGCATTGCCAAGGGGCAGTTCCAGGATGGTGGCCGGATGGAGAAGTTTGATGTTATGTTTGCCAATCGTTATTTGGATGCCCAGGCTGCATGGAATGCTAATCAGCCAATTTCAGGATCGTGGCGGGTAGCGTTTGAGGCTACCAAAAGTTCGTCGGCACTGGTGCTGCAGCAGTTGCTGCTGGGGATGAATGCACATATCAACCTCGACCTTGGTATTGCCGCTGCCGAAGTATCGGGAGGGCAAATGGATGGTGTACAAGGCGATTTTGACTCCATTAATACCATTATATCGGCATTAACTTACCAGGTGGTGAATGATATCGATAGGATGTCGCCCCTGTTATCGTTGCTGGGGCTGCATTATAATAACCAAACATCCATATTGATACAGTTCAGTATTGATAATGCCCGCGATGGCGCCTGGTGCTTTGCCGAAGAACTGGTTAAAAAACAAGGAGCCGACTACACCGCCTGCATTGCCCAGCGCGACCAAACCATTGCCAAACTCGCCGGCGGCCTGATACATATGGAGGGCTTTATGCGCTTTACGGTTTGGCTCATCCACCTGTTTGAATGGAAAAACCCGGCGAGGATTATTAAGGCTCTGCATGAGGGGAGTAAGGTGAAGATTGTGGTGGGGTAGGGACGTTAAATATTGGGTGCAATTTGAATTTGCATTTTTTCGTATATTTGTATTGAAACATTAAAAATCATGGGAACTAATCAGTTAAACCCAACGAACGGGCCAGTTAGCAGTATGAATAGAAGCAAGGCGGATGTAAAACCCCTTAATGCACCGGTTAAGTCGCATTTGGTAAAAGTTTCGATTGAAGAAATTAATTCTGTACGACCATCCGTTTATAAATATTTACTGCCATAAATGTTTGATTCTTTCTATCGATTTCACAAAGTAGGAGTTGATAAAGCATTTAATAAGAAATATTTAAAAGAAATAATAACTTATAGTTTTCGGTCTGCCCATCATTATTACCTGGTCGAAATTGAAGTTTATAGCTCTGATATTTACATAGTTAAATATTATTTAAAGAAACATAAGCACAACCCCCTCAAATACAATATCCTGACCAATGAATACCGGTCCTCAAAGGTTATTTCTACCTGTATAAGAATAATGCTTCAAATACATAGTAAAAATCCAATGGCAAGTTTCGGATTTTTAGGTGCTAATACGATAAACAGAGCTACAGGGTACGAAGAGTCAAAACGAACTACGAAACGTTTCCAGGTGTATAAATTGGCAATGTATGCTCTTTTTGGTACACAAACATTTACTCATTATACAGATATAGAACACAGCGCTTATTTGATGGTAAGTAACAAAGTAAAGTCGGTGGATGAAGTGAAAGAAAACGCCAAAAAAATGTTCGAAGATATTTTTCCCGAGCTGGCCGAATAGTTTAAAAAGGTCTTATTATTGCCATGTTTTTCCGTAGCAGCTTTTCCTGAAAAACTATCAACCCCCACCCCTTATTTCATCAACATACCCCTGCCAATCATCTTTAATAACCGCACCTGTATTTATCAATGTTTCCATAATTTCCCGGTGTGCAGGTTTGCGGTCGTTATACCAGGCCCAAAGGGTAGCGCCTAAAACCGTTCCGTCGTACGAATTTAGCGTTTCCATTGCCGCGCCTTTTTGCAGCAGCAGGCGCACAATGGCTAGCTGCCCGCCGAAAGCTGCCGAGTGCAGCGGGGTGGTGCCATCCCATTTTGTATTTACATCAAGGCCGGTGCTTAGTAAATATTCAACAATCGGCTGGTGGCCTAATAGACAGGCCCAAATCATACATCCCTCCCGGCTGGTTTGCAATGTTGGGTCGATTAATTCCCCGGACGCATTAAAATAAGATTTTACTTTTTCAAGGTCGCCCATGCCGCCGGCGCCCTCAAGGTCAACCATAGCACCCTTGCCGGCCAGGTAGTGAAGGGGTTCGTAACGGCCATTATGCAGGCAGGCCAGTATCAGCAGGCCGTTTGTGTAGTTGGGGGCTACAGCATGGTTTGGGTCGGCGCCGTGCCGTATAATGATATCCATTAACTCTTGCTGAACGCGGGTAATTACAGGGTGCACGCTGGTTGCCACTAACCCGAGTGTTGATGTTCCGCCATACATATCGCCCCAGGCATCAACCTCGGCACCTGCGTTTAATAATATGGTTGCTATTTCAACCGCATTTTTGGGTGTTGTTTGCCGGTAACCTTCAATGCCATTGGCGCCAATATAATTAAGTAGTGTAGAATGATGTTTGCGCACTGACCGCATGTGGATAAGCGCCGGATTTTGATGCAGCAAACTTTCCAACGTAGGAGCATCGCCGGTGGCTATTGCATCGGCGGCTTGTTCAAACTGTTGGAGTGCCGGGTCGTGCTGCAGTTGGTTCTGGAATTGGCTATAGCTGGCCCATGTATCAAAAGAATGGGTATGGGCAATAATCAACCGGGCATTGTCGTCTGCATTACCATCAGGCTGATAACCCGCGTGGTGGTACCATTCCAGTAATTGGGGGCTACCGGCATTTTCATTAAAAAATCCGGCGAGCAATGCTACATCGCCATCCTTCGCAGCTTTGTCGGCTGTTGCTTTTTGTTCTTTTGATATTTTAGTCATAATGCGTTATTAAACAAGATAAAAGCGAAGGCTCGCGTTTTATAATTTAAAGTTAGATACGTGTATGGTGAAATAAAAATTTCAGCACAGTTATGTTACATACGAATGTTTATAACGATAGTTACCGAATGCTTTTAAATCATTTTGACATTTTAAAGGCCTTTTAACAGGCTGGTTTTATTATTTTGCGCTAAATAATAATTCTTCATGCTTATCCGCCTTGCTACCCTTACCGACATCCCCCCAATAATGAATCTAATTGCCGAAGTTGTGCCGTTGATGAACGCGGCCGGTAACATGCAATGGGACAATACTTACCCAAACCCTGCTGTTTTTGAAAAAGACATAGCCCTGAACCAGCTTTGGCTTGCCGAAATTGACGGCGAAATTGCAGGCATTAGCGCCATCACTACCGACCAGGAACCCGAATATGCCGAAGTTGGCTGGGACATTAACGAAATGGCGATAGTTACGCACCGGTTGGCTGTTAGTCCGCGGTACCAGGGCAAGGGCGTGGCCGTAGGCCTGATGTTGCAGGCAGAACAAGTGGCTATAAATAAAGGCATTAATAAGCTGCGTGTAGACACTAACACCAATAACCAGGCAACCCAAAAGCTTTTCCCGAAGCTTGGATACCAGTACGCCGGCGAAATAGGCCTCGGTTTTAGGCCGGGGATGCGGTTTTTGTGTTATGAGAAGGCGCTGTAGTTCATGGTTGATGGTTCATAGAAGAAGTTCATAGTTGATGGTTCATAGAAGAAGCTCATAGTTAATGGGTCATAGTTCATGGTAGCTGCAATGGAATTTGGAGTTATTTTATGCTCTTGCTACCTGCTCTTTTTTTTCTGCCATGAACCATGAACTATGAACCATGAACTTTTTTTACAACAAACGTAACTACTTAAACCTCACTATCGTAAAAGAACATCAAACACTGAATGTTTTGGCTTGGTAATTGATAAATCTTAAAACGATGGATGTATTTTTTTTCTTTTTAATTGCAGGGGTAACGATCATAGTAATGATTTTAAAGTTCGATAAAAAGCAAACTGTAAAAGTTAATACTGTTTTGCGTGAGAATAGAAGCATACCCCCAATGTTCCTGCTGAAGGCAACAGAACAAAAAATAGAATCGTTAAAAGCCATTTTGCGTTATGATGACGTGCCGGTAAACATGGCAACAGCATCCACAATGGCCAATCTTTACAACAATAAATCAGAGAGTTTAAGGCTATCGAAAGTACAGGAGCTTAAAGTGCTTTCTGCAAAATATAATAACGGGCAAATTTCAATTGAGGCTTACAATGCAAGGCTTGATGAATTGCTTGACCTGGTACATCAGCACAGTGGCGAATTTGTGATGGTGGGTTAATAGTTTTTGGTTGATTAAGTTGATTGGTTTTTAGGTGAAGGCCGCAGGTTTTAAAATAACCCGCGGCCTTTTTGATTTTTAAACTTAGTTGTAAATGTTGTAAGGGTTGTAAATGTTAAAAGGTAGGTTTTATCCCGGTATAACGGGATCTCTTATAAACTGCTCTAAGAAGTTTTAATGCGTAACAAACTCTACAACAACTACAACCTCCACAACAACTACAACCTTTACAACTTCTTAAAACTAACCCTTGACTATTCCGCATCTTTGTTTATTATTGCAATCAAATGTCTGACGAAGCAATAGTAAAACGGTTAAAGGTTATTGTAAAAGAGCATGGCGGCCAGCTTGCACTGGCCGGTGCAATTGGTGTCGACCAGGGGTTTATCAGCAAAGTGATAAACAAAAAGCAGGACGTTAGCTATTACCTTATCCGCAAGCTGTGTTTCCAGCTCAAATACTCGCCTGAGTGGCTGATACTCGGTACCGGCGAAAAGAAGATCAACAAACCCGAATCGGCCAAGCTGATTACCGAAATACAGATGATGCGCACCGAGCTTGATATACTGCACGCCCGCATGCGCGCCTACGAACTGGAGTTGAAAGACTTGAAGGAGCAGGGCCTGGTAGGGGAGCAAAAGGCCGGATAATTTTTTGCGCCCAAGTTAATTAGGAGAAGCGTGAAAATCAGGCTGTAAGCCTGTAATAGCCATCGTTTTCTGATAAGTTTCTTTATCATTTAATTGTTAAAACCTTGTTAAAATGAAACCAAAGCATGTTTTCGTGGTTATTTATAATTATTATTGCAGAATAAATGAAGGTCAGGAAAATTAAAATACTGGTAACAATGTTGTTTTTGAGCATCTTTTCAATAAAGATGGTCATCTCACTTGCTCCTGCATTTTTGTATCTTGATAACAAAACTGTTAGTGCCGTTATCCTTCAGCTGGAACTTGAGTCGAAGGCTGATAAAGACAGCCTGGAAAAGGACGCAGTCAAAGAAAAAAAGGTTTTTGATGAAACCTACATGCACGTTTTGGCCTATCAGTCGTTCCTTAACGGGGTAAAAGTACTTTACAATTCTGAACATTGCCTGTATAAGCAGGTACATCATCCGCAGGTCCCCACACCTCCTCCCAACGTTTAAATAAATTTGCCGGGTATTACCTACCCGGAGGGCATTGCCCTACAATTTATTTAAATATTTAATCCAAATTTTCGATCTATGCAAAATGAACAAGGTGGGTTTGCTGTGGGCAATCTCAACCTAAAAAAATATTTTCTTTCTAAAAATTTAAAAAAAGATCTCCCGGCCAGTTTAGTGGTGTTTTTAGTGGCGCTGCCATTGTGTTTAGGTATTGCGCTGGCATCGGGCGCGCCGCTTTTTGCAGGTGTGTTAACCGGTATTATAGGTGGCATTGTTGTTGGCTGCCTTAGTGGTTCGCAGCTAAGTGTGGCTGGGCCTGCAGCGGGGTTAACAGTAATTGTTTTAAACGCAATAACCGGTTTAGGATCGTACGAGGCATTTTTACTGGCCGTGGTGCTGGCTGGTGTGTTGCAGATGATATTTGGCCTGGTAAAGGCCGGTACTATTGCCAATTATTTCCCATCGGCAGTTATTGAGGGGATGCTGGCGGCAATAGGGATCATCCTTATTATGAAGCAGTTGCCGCATGCAGTTGGTTTCGATGCTAATTTTGAGGGCGATGAAGGCTTCAGCCAGTCGGACGATCACAACACCTTTTCGGCTATAACCGGCGCATTTTCAATGATCAATTACGGGGCCGTAGTTATCAGTGCGGTATCATTAGCAATAATGATATTTTGGCCGCGGTTTAAAAAGCTTGCTATAGTACCCGCGCCATTGCTGGTGGTTGTGGCCGGGGTAAGCCTGAGTGCTTTGTTTGCCGGCGGCAGTTTTGCATTGCTCGAAAAGCAGTTTGTAAGCATCCCGGTAATAAACAGCAGCAGCGAGTTTTTTGCCTTGTTTAAAACCGCCGACTTTGGCCAGATTGGCAACAAGCAGGTTTGGATAACGGCTTTTACCATAGCCGTAGTGGCCAGCCTTGAAAGTTTGCTGAGCCTTGAAGCCGTGGATAAAATTGACCCGATAAAAAGGATCTCGCCCACCAACCGCGAGCTGTTGGCCCAGGGAACGGGCAACCTTATAAGCGGTTTACTTGGCGGTTTACCTATGACGGCCGTAATAGTGCGCTCATCGGCCAATGTTAATGCGGGTGCACGTACAAAAGCCAGTGCGGTTATACACGGCCTATTATTGCTGGCTGCGCTGTTATGTATTCCATGGATAATAAACCAGATCCCGCTGTCGTGCCTGGCGGCTATATTGCTGGTAACCGGGTACAAGCTGGCGCGAATATCGTTATTTAAGCATGTGTGGCACAAAGGGCCTGATCAATTTATCCCGTTTGCAGTAACTATTATTGCTGTGGTGCTTACTGATTTGCTGATAGGCGTAGGCATTGGGATGGCGGTAGGTGTATTTTACATACTGCGCACCAACATGCGGAACCCATATTTTTATCAAATCATAAAAAATGGCGATAAAAAAATAATAAAGCTGCAGCTTGCCGAAGAGGTTTCGTTTTTAAACAAGGCCGCTATACAAGTAACACTTACCAGCCTGCCAAAAGGTACGGATGTGATAATTGACGGCGCAAACTCGCGCTATATTGACGCGGATGTACTGGAGATCATCCATAATTTTAAGCATAATGCCTTTACTAAAGGGATTATTGTGCAACTGAAGGATATAAAGGAAAGGTACGATGTGCCGCCTTTAAAAGAATTAATTTATAACGCTAACTAACGTCAGTAGGATATAAGAACACGGTGCTTTGAGTTGCGGACGACACCACAATAGCCGGTTGTCGCCTCACCCTGCCCTCTCCAAAGGAGAGGGTTCTGAAATGGAATTGCCGAAGAGCGAAGCTTAAGTCCTCTCCTTTAGAGAGGATTAGGTGAGGCGAAACGCAAGCCATTAAGTAAACGATGGGGGATTTATTAGTGCCAATTCTTATCTCGAACTAACGCTAACTAAAAAACAACATGACACTTACAGAAGATAAAAAGAACGGCAACAAGCCGCAAATAGATTTAAACAGTGTAAAACTTGCACAATCAGACACCTATAAAGCCCTTTTAAAAGGCAATAGTGATTGGGTTAGGGACCGGTTAAAAGACGACCCTGATTACTTTAATAAACTGGCAAAAGGGCAAAACCCGCAAGTGCTGTGGATTGGCTGTTCAGACAGCCGCGTGCCCGCCAATGATGTAACAGGCACCAAGCCGGGCGAAGTTTTTGTACACCGAAACATTGCTAACGTATGTGTACACTCAGACATGAACATGCTGAGCGTACTGGATTATGCGGTTAACGTGCTTAAGGTAAAACACGTTATAGTGGCCGGGCATTACGGTTGCGGTGGTGTAGCTGCTGCATTAAGCAACAAACAGTTTGGGTTAATTGATAACTGGCTAAGGCATATTAAAGATGTTTACCGCCTGCACAGCCACGAGCTTGACCGTATTACCGACGAAACCCAAAAGCTTAACCGGCTGGTTGAATTGAACGTATCTGAACAGGTGTATAACCTTTGCAAAACATCTATTATCCAAAACGCCTGGATGAACCGTGCCGACCTTGAAGTGCATGGCTGGGTGATAGATTTGGGCAGCGGCCTTGTTAAAGATATCAAGGTGAGCAGCAGCGGCCCCCATAATTTAGGTTATGTATATGAGTTGGATGGCGTTGAGGCGCTGGCTGCACATTAAGTATTTAAGGTTGTAACAATTGCTAAACAGGGGATGGAGTTATTTTCATCCCCTGTTTGTTTTGGGATATGAGGCAATGCCTAAAGCGCGGCT
>JBDUDE010000256.1:0-3827 GCA_040003105.1 Mucilaginibacter sp.
ACCACCCGTTTTGCCTAATTGCAGCATCTTTATTTTTCCATTTTAAAAACAATTGTATAAGTTGCGACATTATTTCCTTACATTTGGTTAAATTGTCGCAAATGAAAGTAGCAGAGAAATTAGGTCACAAAACCAATGCATTAAGTTTTGTTAATTTACTCGGCGGTAAAAGCATTGTTATTAATCCGGTACAATCCGATTTTGATATAGTTACCTTAAGTAGCGAAGGACTTACCAAAGCTTCGCTGGATGCTTTAATAAGCCACCTCGGAATTTCCAAAAAGTCATTTTCAGAGAATATACTTGACGCTTCTGTGAAAACGCTTGAGCGTAAAAAAAGTACTGATAAACTGGATAGGAAAACTTCATCGCATATAATCGAAATTGCGAAAGTGGTTGAACATGCTTTTGAGGTATTTGAAAGCGAAGAAAAAGTAAAACACTGGCTTAATTCACCAAACCGGGCCTTAAATAATATTAAACCTATCGACTTATTTTACCTGCCAACCGGCTTGGGAATGGTTAATGATATTTTAGGAAGAATAGAAGAAGGCGTTTACTCCTGATAACATGAAAGTTTACAGGGTAGTAAAATCATTAAAACGGGTTAAAGACCTTTCGGGTATGGGCGCTTTTAAAAATGGTGGGCGTTGGAATAGCAAAGGCACCTATATGTTATATACAAGCATAAACAGTTCCCTGGCATACCTGGAAAATCTGGTACATTTTGATACTGATGTGCCAACCAATTTGCACATTGCAGAAATTGAATTAGCTGATGATTCTATGATTTATCAACTACCTGATGATAAATACCCACGGGATTGGCAATCAAAAGATAACCTGGCGAATAAAGTACTAGGCGACAAATGGATGCTGGATAAAAAATTCCTTGGGATAAAAATTCGCTCCGCAATAAATCCATCCGAATACAATATTCTGCTAAATCCCCTTTTTTCCGGCTATCACAATAAGTTAATTATTATCTCAACCCAAACAATACCTGTAGATAGCCGCTTGCTATAGTAACTAACCACCTGCAATTGTACTATCCCAAACATCCAGTCGTTAATTATAGATACATGTGACATTTACTTATAAGTATTATTTTAATTTTATATTTTCAACTAACACACCTGTTATGGCTACTATCGAAAGCATCCAGAAAGCATATATCGATTTTGTATTAACCGAGGGCGCCCAGCCCAAGTCGGTTTACGTTTTTGCAAAAAAGAACAAAATGACCGAAGAAGAATTTTACCGCTTCTTTGGCTCGTTCGACGCAATTGAGCAATATTTGTGGACCAATTTTGCCGTGCGCACCATAGCGGAAATAAAAACCCAGGAAGTTTGGGGCCAATATTCAGCGCGCGAAAAGGCCTTGTCGTTTTTCTACAGCTTTTTTGAATTACTGAAAAGCAGCCGCAGCTTCGTGGTTTACAGCATCAAAAAACAGCCAAAATCATTTACCACCCCTGCTATTTTTACCGGCATGAAGGATGCGTTTGAAAGCTTCTGCAGCGATTTGATAACCGAAGGACTGGAATCGAACGAACTGTCCGAACGAAAATTCTTCAGCAACCGCTATAAGGATGCCCTTTGGGTGCAGTTGGTGTTTGTGCTTAATTTCTGGATAAACGATAACTCGACAGGCTTTGAAAAAACCGACGAAGCCATTGAAAAGGGCATCAACGTTACGTTCGACCTGTTCCAGCGTTCACCCATCGACAACCTGTTTGAGTATGGCAAATTTTTAGCCAAAAACGGCGGCTTAACCGAAAAAATGGGTTTTGGAAGCAATTAATGGCCTCCCCCAACCCTCTCCAAAGGAGAGGGCAATAAAAAAGAGCGAAGTTAAAGTCCTCTCCTTTGGAGAGGATTCAGGTGGGGCTTTCGCCGCCATTTTTGATATGGACGGCACTTTAATCGACAACACACCTTACCATTTTAAATCGTGGCAGGCCCTTTTTAAAAAATATGGCAAAGGCGAATTAAGCAAACAAACGTATTACACCGAAATAAGCGGCGTTCCCATTATGGATACGATGCGGGGTTTATTCCCCGACCGCGATGAAACCGGGTTAAAGGCCTTGCTTAACGAAAAGGAAGGCCTTTATCGCGAGTTATACGCGCCCTACCTGGCCCCGGTAAACGGCCTGGAAAAATTCTTAACCGAACTAAAAAACGCAGGCGTTAAAATGGCCATGGCGACATCGGCAACCGTGCAGGATATCGATTTTATTTTAGACAAGATACCTATCCGTGATGATTTTGAGGCAATTGTTAACTCAACCATGGTGAGTAAACCAAAGCCCAATCCGCAAATATTTTTAAAAGCTGCCGAAAAACTAAACCGTGAGCCTGCTAATTGCGTAGTTTTTGAGGACTCGTTGGCCGGCATTAAGGCAGCCAACGATGCAGGCATGAAAGTTGTCGGCATAACAACGGGCCACTCTGCAGTCGACTTGCACCCGGTTGATTTGGTAATTGACGACTACTCGCAACTAACAGTGCAAAAGCTGGCCGCATTATTTAAGGGATATTAAATGCCTTCGTTTCGCCTCACCCTGGCTTCTCCAAAGGAGAGGGTTCCAAAAGGCGCGAGGCAAAACACCGCATTATTTAAGGAACAATAACATGAGTGATAAAACACCGAAGGAACAAAACAGCATACCCACCAGCAAGGTTGAACGCTCGGCCAAATTTGTAAAAACCGGCTTTAAAATTGGTGGTAACTATATTAAGCATTATTCCAAAAAACTGTTTAATCCCGAAATGGATAAGTCGGAACTGAACGAGGACAATGCATCCGATATCTACGAATCATTGAGCGAACTAAAGGGCAGCGCCCTAAAAGTAGCGCAGATGCTCAGTATGGATAAAAACCTGCTGCCGCAAGCGTATACCGATAAGTTTTCGCAATCGCAGTATAACGCCCCTCCCCTTTCTGGCCCGCTGATTGTGCAGACCTTTAAAAAGTATTTTGGCAAAACGCCCGATAAAATTTACGATAAATTCAATGTCCGCTCCTCAAACGCGGCCTCGATAGGCCAGGTGCACCAGGCCGAGCTGGACGGCAAAAAACTGGCGGTTAAAATACAGTACCCAGGCGTGGGCGATTCTATCTCTTCGGATTTAAAGCTGGTAAAACCATTTGCCTTCCGTATGCTGGGCATGAGCGAGCGCGAGCTTGATGTATACATGAAAGAGGTGGAAGAACGCCTGCTGGAAGAAACCGACTACGAACTGGAAGTGCGCCGATCCATCGAGTTCTCAAATGCCTGTGCGGGTTTGGATAACGTGGTTTTCCCTAAATATTACCCCGAGCTTTCCAGCAAGCGCATCATTACCATGGACTGGCTGGAAGGCAAGCACCTGCGCGAGTTTTTGCAAACTAATCCATCACAGCAGCTGCGCAACAAAATTGGACAGGCCCTGTGGGATTTCTATAACTTTCAACAGCACGAACTCCGTGCCGTACATGCCGACCCGCATCCCGGCAACTTTATGATTACCAGTGACGACAAGCTGGGCGTTATTGATTTTGGCTGTATAAAAGAAATGCCGGAAGATTTTTATTACCCTTTCTTTTCGTTGACCGCAACCAGCCTGATGAATAACAAGGAAGAAACTATTAAAGCCTTCCGCCAGTTGGAGATGGTGCACCCAAAAGATACCCCGGCGCAAATTGAATTTTATTATACCATGTACCGGCAAATGATTGGCCTGTTTGCCAAGCCCTATATAACCGACCACTTTGATTTTGGCCAAACCGCCTTTTTTGAAGAGCTATATGGGTTCGGCGAAAAAGTATCGAAAATGCCCGA
>JBDUDE010000748.1:0-3824 GCA_040003105.1 Mucilaginibacter sp.
AAAGCTCCTGAATTAACTATCTGTATTTTTTATTGACTTTTTAAGGTTTGACTACCTAATTTAAATGATGCGTCAGCACAACAAATCCGGTATCCCCTAATACCTTACCCCGCCAAATTAACCACTGCTAAAGGAAGCTTCATCATCACCACAAAAACCAATATTACAACCGACAGCCGGTTTAAAAATGAAGCTGAACAATTAAGCGAGTTGTTAACCAACAGCCTCGGTAAAAAACTAAGCATTAACAAAAGCCGCCAAAACAGTTCCATAAGGCTGGTTTATGATGCAAGTATCGTTGAGCATGAAGGCTACAAGCTAACCATAACCCCGCAAAAGGTAACAATCAGCGCCAAATATCCCGCCGGTATATTTCATGCCATTGAAACTATCAGGCAGCTATTACCTGTTTTCATCGAAGAGGGCCTCGCCCATAAACAACTGTCATTACCTGCCGTTTCCATCGAAGACCACCCGGCATATGAATGGCGCGGCATGCACCTGGACGTATCCCGTCACTTTTTTTCAGTTGGTTATTTAAAAAAATTCATCGACCGCCTGGCCCTTTACAAAATGAACAAGCTGCACCTGCACTTAACCGACGATCAGGGCTGGCGCATCGAAATAAAAAAATATCCCCTGCTTACCCAACAAGGCGCATGGCGCACCTTCAACAACCAGGATTCGGCGTGTATGAAACGGGCGGCCGATAACCCTGATTTTATTATTGATGCGGCGCATATCATCCAGCGCGATGGCAAAACTTTATATGGCGGCTTTTACACACAGGAAGAAATGAAGGGTGTAGTTGCTTACGCAACCGCAAGGCACATTGACATAATCCCCGAAATTGATATGCCTGGCCACATGATGGCGGCTATCAATTCGTACCCGTTTTTAACGTGCAATGGCGAGAATAAATTTGGCGAGCTATTTTCAAAACCCATCTGTCCCTGTAGCGAAACCACGTTTGAGTTTGCCGAAAATGTGTTTACCGAGATAATGGATATTTTCCCATCAAAATACATTCATATCGGTGGCGATGAAGTTGACCGCTCGGATTGGGGGAAATCTGATGCCTGCAAAGCCTTGATGCAGAAAGAAGGAATAAAAGATTTGCCGGCGCTGCAAAGCTATTTCATTAGCCGGATGGAAAAGCTCTTTAATTCAAAAGGCAGGAAAATGATTGGCTGGGACGAGATTATTGAAGGCGGTGTAACCAAAACCGCTTTGATAATGTACTGGCGCACCTGGGTGCCCGATGCATCGGTTAAAGCAGTTAAAAATGGCAACACCGTTATTATGGCCCCCGGTGAACCGTTGTATTTTGATAACCAGCCCGACCAGTATACAATTTACAAAGTATATCATTTTAACCCCATTCCAAAGGTGTTAAACACGCAGGAAGCAAGCGCTATCATTGGTGCGCAGGCGGAGATATGGACAGAAATGATACCATCCGAAAAACGTTCCGATTACATGTACATGCCCCGGATGACCGCCCTCGCCGAAAATCTGTGGACGAACAAGCCGGATAAATACGAATCGTACACGAAACGTTTGGTAACACAATACGCCAGGATGGACGCCATGAAAATAAACTATCGCCTGCCGGATTTGGCGGGGTTACTTAATAATTATGTATTTACGGATGAGGGCAAGCTAAGCATCCCAAAACCGCTGCCCAATCTAACAATTCGCTATACAACCGATGGCTCAGTACCCGACAAAAAATCGCAGGAGCTCCCATCGCCGTTAACTATAAAAACATCAGAGCAAATTAAGGTGGCGCCGTTTACACTCACAGGTACGCGCGGAGATGTTTATACGCTTAATTACAAGCAACAGCAAATGCTTGGCCCGGTAAAAATTGCACCGCCTCAGCCGGGTTTAGTCTGCAGCTACTATAAAGCTTATTTTAAAGAAACAGCCTTAATGCGCAGCGCCAAAATCGACAGTACGTTTATCAGTGATAAAATTGCGGTGCCGTCCTCTGTTAAAGCGCCATCGTTTGGTATAACCTATAAAGGATACATTGATGTTCCGGCTGACGGTATTTACAGTTTTTACTTAAACTGCGATGATGGCGGGGTATTAAGGATTGGAAACGATGTTACCGTAAACAATGATGGTAACCATTCTGCCCGGGAACGCAGCGGGCAGATAGCCTTAAAAATGGGCGCGCATCCTTTCGCGCTTGATTTTATTGAGGGCGGTGGCGGCTTTACCCTTAAATTAATGTATAGTATAAATGGTTCGGAGCCAAAGGATATTCCTGTGGGTTGGTTAAAGCACTAAATGCAATAAAGGGAATAAAACAGTTTGACCTCAAAATTCAGCTATTTTGAGGTCAAACAAGGTTTTGGCATTAAATGGGTTGCAAGATTATAAGCGAACTCAAAACCAACTCTACTGTTTCTTTATCTCCACCCTTCTATTCAATTTTCTACCATCTTCTGTAGTATTATCTGCAATCGGCTTGCTTTCGCCAAATCCTTTAATATCCAGATTACTTCCCGGAATGCCCGTATTTACCAGGTATAATTTTACCGAATTGGCCCTTTCAATCGAAAGCGCCATGTTATGTGCATCCGTTCCCTCGGCCGATGAGTTACCATTTAAAACGAACTTTACCGACAGGTCTTTTTTCATCTCGGCGGCAGCTTTGTCCAAAAAAGGATAGGAATCGGTTTTTAAAATGCCCGAGTTAAACTCGAACTGGATGTTTTTAAAATTATAATCAGGTTTTGCAACCGGGGCCGGCGGTGGTGGCGTTTCCTGTTGTGGCGCAGGCTGTTGTACCGGCGGCGTTTCTTTCTTTTCAGGCTGTGGGTCGGGCGGGTAACTTACAGCCGGTTTAGTAACAACGGGCTTTTTGGCTTTACATGCAGGCAAAGCGGCTATGGCAAATAAAACGGCTATCAGCAAAAAATGTGATTTTATAATTTTCATAAGTAATAAATGTGATGATGTAAATATAAAAAACGTAGCTTAAGCGTGCTTAGTACAACTTATAAACATACTCACATCTTTTGCAGGCACCAGGTTGTCATGCAGCGTAAATTTTGCACGTTGGTGGTTTTTATAGGCTCAAAAAGCTGACCGTTTAAACTCTCCGTATAATCGAGCAGCATTTGCTGGTTTACCAAAAAGCGTTCCGAACCATCGGGCAGCAGGTAGCGGCCATTGCCGCGGCTCTCCACCAGGGTTTCAATCCCAATATCCGATGCAAGGCGGGCAAATAAATATCCCTCTGGTTTTAGCACGCGCCACATGGATTGCAGCATGGCATCAAAATGTTTTTCATCATCAGCAAAATGTAATACAGCGCTGCTGATTATCAAATCGAAGCTACCATCATCAAACGGTAAGTCCTCGGCTGCAGCAACATTAAAATTTGATAAGGGTAAATTGGATACCAACCCGTATGCCAATCGTTTAACTGCTTCTACTGCATTTTGGTTTGGGTCGATGCCGTAAACGTCAAAACCATTGCGGAGAAAATACACGAGGTTTCGGCCACCGCCACAACCTGCATCAAGCACTTTGTGACAGTTATCAAACCGGCCCTTTAATAATTGGTCGAACAAATAAATATCGATATTGCCATAAAGCTGCTGGAGGTTCTGCTGCATGCCGCTAATGTAAGCCGAACTATCCGGAAATTAAAAATTGTTTGTCATTGCAATATTTTTCTATCTTTGCCGCAATTCCTTATTTGTTAACCATTTAATACCGGGGAATCATGACAGCGCAAATCCACATATCGCCCCTTTCGCTCATTGCCTAACAGGCAGGCAAAATGCTAATTTTCAATTTTTTTG
>JBDUDE010000029.1:0-3822 GCA_040003105.1 Mucilaginibacter sp.
CATAAGCAGCCGCACACCTGTTACTGTAACAGTTGGCTCGCCGGTAGCGCCGCAGTTTAAATATCCTGTCGGTTCGGCTTGCTACCTTACACCCGGTACAATTACACCTACCATTTTTGAGCCGGCGGGCGGTACTTTCAGCGCAACACCAGCCGGGTTAGTTATCGACCCTGCAACAGGTACAATTACAATAGGCAGCAGCACACCCGGAACGTATTCCATAACTTTTGCCGGAAATGGAAGCTGCTCGATCCCGGAAAAGGCTCGTTTCAAGATTTTCAAAACACCAATCTCGTCATTCTCTTACAGCAGCCCAACGTTTTGCCAGGATGCTGCTAACCCGCGGCCTAATTTCGACCCAGCTGGAAGCGGTGGTGTTTTTAGTGCGGTGCCGGCCGGTTTAAGTATCAACAGTGCAACAGGCGAGATCGACCTGAAAAAAAGTACCCCTCAAAAATATACAGTTACGAATACCATTACATCGGCAAGCGCTTGCGGCGGAAGCACATCAAGTACGGATGTTACTGTTGAGCAGGCAGCATCCATAAGCGCCGGGCCCGATCAAACTGTTACCGCAGGGAGCAAGGTGCAGCTTGCGGGCACTGTAGGTGGTGTTCCGAAGGGTACCTGGTCGGGTGGTACAGGCTCGTTTTCAAATACCACAATTCCCAACCCTGTTTATACTCCCGGGGCAGGCGAAGCTTCTGCTACGCTCACATTTACTTCTGATGACCCGACTGGTTCATGCGGACCCAAATCAGATAAAATGACCATAACGTTTAAGACCGGGCCGGCCGCACCAACAGTCACAGGTAATTCAACCTGTTTAGGCAGCAGTGCAAATTTATCGGCAATTGCGCCGGGTGGCACTTATAAATGGTACGATGCACCGGCGGCGGGCAATTTGCTGTTTACCGGTGCAAATTTTTCAACGCCGGTGTTAATGGCCAATACCACATACTATGTCGAGTCCGTAAACAGCCTTGGCGTGGTGAGCCCGCGCACAACTGTACTTGTAACGGTTAACAACATACCGCCGGCGCCGGTGGTGCCGCCAACACCAAGCTGCGCAGGTAACCCAGTTACGCTCACCCCTGCCGATTTAACCGGGAATTTTGAATGGTACGATGCAGCAGTCGGCGGTAGTCTTTTATCAAAAAACAGCACCTATACTACGCCGGCGTTAACAACTAATCAAACCTATTATGTACAGGTAACCATTAATGGGTGTACAAGTCCGCGTACCCAGGTAGATGTAACCGTTTCCACGCCGCCCAGTGTAACCAGCGCGTCAACAGATGTTGTTTGCAGCGGCAACGCCTTAAACTATACCATAACAACCAATGTTGCAGGCGCTACTTTTTTATGGAGCAGGGCGGCAGTGGCCGGCATAAGCAATGCACCTGCCACAAACCAAACCAGTAATACTATTACCGAAACTTTAATAAATACAAGCCCGGCTGCCGTTAACGTATCCTATTTTATAACACCTATAAATAATGGATGCTCTGGTACGCCGTTTAAATACACGGTTACCGTTTACCCAACTCCTGTGGTTACCAGCGGGCAACCGCCGGCCATTTGTAACGAAGCACCGGTAAATTATAAGATTACTTTTAATACTGCTGCCGATTTTGAGTGGAGCCGGGCTGCACTACCGGGCATAACCAATACTTCGGTTTCGGGACAAAATACAGCCACTATTCGCGAAACTTTGATTAATACTACCGATGCACCTATTGTTGTTAAATACATCATCACATCGCAAACACTTACCTGTACCGGCATCCCGTTTGAAATGGACGTAACTGTGAACCCGTCGGTAAAAGTAACCAGTTCAGCAGCATATGAGGCTTGCAGCAACGTGCCGCAAAACTATGTAATAACGTCAAACATTCCATTGGCAACCTACATCTGGAGCCGGCTTGCTGTGCCGGGCATAACCAATCCGGCTGTAAGCAATCAAGCGTCATCCACCATTACCGAAACGCTTGTAAACCATACGCCAGTTTCAATTAATGTATATTACGCTATTACGCCTTTTGCCAATGGGTGCCCCGGGAAAAGTTTTACCCTCGCGGTATTTGTTCACCCACGACCTGATAAACCTGTTGCTAACACCAATGGCCCCATATGTATTGGCAGTACTTTGCAATTGCGAACAAGTGATGTTGCTGACGGTGCATTTATGTGGACAGGCCCTAACGGTTACTCATCTACTGACCAAAATCCGGATATACCCAACGCATCGGTAGCCAATACCGGTGTTTATAGTTTAACAGTTACTGTTAATGGCTGCACTAGCGAAGTTGGAACTTCGGGACTTGTTGAGGTAAGGACACCAGGAATAGCCGACGCAGGAAAGGACCAGATTGTTTGTATAACAGACCCCGATATTTTATTGGACGGCGCCGTACACGGTGGCAGAGGAACCGGTATTTGGTCGACACAAAGTACCGGGATATTTTCGTCGCTGACGGATTTAAAAGCGCACTATACGCCGTCCGCAGCCGACAGGGCCGCTGCCCAGGTTACTTTTACGCTGACCTCGACCAGTGACGATAACTGCGCAATTTCGACAGATGATGTTACTGTATTTTTCGGACCGTTGCCTGCTGTAAAAGCCGGACCTGATCAGGGCGTTTGCGCGCAAACACCGACAGTGCAATTGGCCGGCTCACCCCTGCTTGCAGGCACCCAGGCCACGTGGACAACAATGGGCTCGGGAACATTTAGCCCCTCTGCTTCAGATTATAATGCAAATTACCTGCCAAGCGCTGCCGATGCTCTAGCAGGTTCGGTTAATCTTGTGCTGCATGTCGCTAACCCAGGGCCATGCCAGGTTGAAACGGATACGATGAAGATAACTTTTATTCCCCCGGCAAGAATTACAGCCGAAAAAATAAGATATGTATTACGTAACCGCACAATTACACTGCACCCGAACGTAAGTGACGACAATGTGCAGTATTTATGGACGCCCAATATTGATATCAGCGACAACAAGGTGAAAAACCCAGTGATAACCGGTATCGTTGACCGCACCTATACGCTTACAGTTACAGATAGCAGGGGTTGCGTAAGCAGCGACTCAACCATGGTGAAGGTTTCGCCGGAGGTTGTTGTGCCCAATACATTTACGCCGAATAGCGATGGGGTCAACGATTTATGGAACATACAGGGTTTGATAGCCTACACGGACGCCACGGTTGATATATTTACGCGATACGGTCAAAAGGTATATCACTCCATAGGTTATGATAAACCATGGGACGGCAACTACAATGGCAAACAGCTTCCTGTGGGGGTTTATTATTTCGTAATTGATACCAAACTTTTTAACCAGGTGCTCTCGGGCAATGTTACATTGATAAGATAGCCGGCTTACTTTCGACCCGAAAGATAGGTCTCTATAGCTGTGTATTCTTTGCGATGTTCTTCGTCAATATCTTCAGTCTGCATGTATATTGCCCAGTCGAGCGGCGTTCCGTTATAGGCTTTATCGGTTAGGTCGAGCCTTGCTCCTGCGTCAATCAGCAGCTTCATCGTATCCAGCGAACGGGAATATACAGCTTGGTGAAGCGGCGTGGCGTGTGTGTGAAACCCGGTTCCGCTTTTAGGGTAATCATTCGGACTGACACCTATACTTAGCAAATAAGTCACCATATCAACCTTGCCATAAAAAGCGGACATGGCCAGTGCTGCCATTTTTTCATCATCGTTTGCTGATAGTGCGAGGCGCATAACATCATCCAGCCAATCAAGGCCCACAGCTGTGGCAAGCGTTAGGTTTCCGCCACGTTTTATAAGGTGGGCAGCAGC
>JBDUDE010000847.1:0-3818 GCA_040003105.1 Mucilaginibacter sp.
ACGCCCTGCAACTAAGCGATATGCTGCAGCGGCAGCCCGTCGACCTGCTTTTTCTGGATATACAAATGCCGCACATAACCGGCGTGGACTTTATAAGAGCCTTATCAAAGCCGCCAAAAGTGATATTTACAACTGCCTACGAGCAATATGCCTTGCAAGGTTTCGAGCTTGATGTAATGGATTACCTGATGAAACCCATCAGCTACGAACGTTTTTTAAAAGCCGCCTGGAAAGCCCGCGACTACTTCGCCTTAAAAGAAAACGCACCCGCAGCACCGGGAGTCCCTTATATTTTTATAAAAGTCAACGGCAAACTGGAGAAAGTAAATTTTGACGACATATTATTTATTGAGGGCATGGAAAACTATGTAGCCATCCATCTTCCCGGCAAAAAGTTAATCACCCACAGCACCATCAAATCCCTGCTTGAAAAATTACCGCAAGGGCAGTTTCTGCAAACCCATAAATCGTTTATTGTGTCTATCAGCAAAGTTGAAACCATTGAGGGTAATACGCTGCATATTCAAAAGCACCAGGTACCTATCAGTAAATATTTAAGGGATGTGGTTTTGGGACAGATTGTGAAATGATTTTGATTTGAAGATGCGGTAATTTGAAGATTTGAAAATGAGGAAAAGATGTTTTGTTTTTAGCATCTTCAAATCAGCTCATCTTCAAATTTTCGAATCATTTTCCATTTTCCCAAGCCAGCCTTAATGCATCCATCAGCATATCTTCCCTCACCTTATCCAACTCGACAAACGTTGCCCCTTTTAATCCCCATTTATTAGGCACAGGGTGAAAAATAGCTGGGTCGAAGGAATGAAATACCGATTGGTCTACAGGCGATAATGTCACCATCATTCGTCGCTCCGGTATCCAAAGCGTCGAGAATATTCTTTTTACTTTAAAGGCCGGTTTGCCAAAATGGTCGTGCTCGGTGGTACCGGGTAAGCTTAGGGCAATTTGCCGGGCAGTTTCTATTTCAACCATGTTTTTTAAGTCTTGAGGCGGAAGTCTGTAGTCTTATGTCAATAATATCCAAATCCAGCTTAGGCTTTAGACTAAAGACTCAGGACTTAAGACTACTTTTTACCTGTTAATGCAATTTTAATACCCAGGCCTATCAATATAAGCCCCGTAACCTTTTCTTGTATCGCCCATATTTTCGGGTTCCTGCTGAAAAAGTCCTTGGTTTTACCTAAAATACAGGCAACTATAATCAACACTAGCGTGCCTTGTGTCGCAAACCACAGGCCCAATACCAGCAATTGTAATTTAAAAAATGGCGATGCCGCATTAATAAACTGCGGCAGAAACGACAGGAAAAAGATAGCCACTTTGGGATTCAGCGCGTTGGTTATTGCACCCTGTTTAAACAATTTCCAATAATCAGCTTTTCCTTTACTGTCGGCCTTGGTACTTATACTTTGTTTGGACAGCAACGCTTTTATGCCCAGATAAACGAGGTAAGCGGCCCCCGCATATTTAATCAACTGGAAAAGGTAAGCCGACTTTGCAATAATAATGGATAAACCCAGCACCGCAGCCGCAATATGCACCGAACAGCCGGCAAATATACCGAGCGCCGATATTACGCCTGCTTTTATACCATACGAAACGCTGCGCGACGCTACATAAATCATATCGTTACCGGGCGCCAGGTTAAGCAATAACGAAGTGATAAAAAACAGGTACAGGTTTTGAAAACTTAACATAGCCCTAAATTAAACAAAATCGGGCATGTTTAATTATTACCGCCTGCTATTTTCGCCGGAGTTTTAATTTAAATTTGCCACTACAATCTTCAGCCAATATGCCAACCAGCGACAACGGAAATGTAACCTTTAATATCAGCGATAGCGGTATTGCAACCATTACTTTTTTTCACCCGGCGCAAAACTCGCTGCCGGCTGCTTTGCTTGATGACCTGGCCGAAAAGATAATAGGAGCCGGCGATGATGCGCAGGTCCGCGTAATTGTTTTAAAAAGCTGCGGCGACCGTACCTTTTGCGCCGGTGCCAGTTTTGACGAATTGCTGCAGATAAAAGACAAAGAAGCCGGTGCGGTATTTTTCTCGGGCTTTGCAAAAATTATTAATGCCTGCCGAAAATCACCAAAAATCATAATCGCGCGAATACAGGGCAAAGCAGTTGGTGGCGGCGTCGGCATTGCAGCCGCAGCCGATTACTGCCTGGCTACCGAGGCGGCATCAGTAAAATTAAGCGAGCTGGCAATTGGCATTGGTCCGTTTGTGATATCGCCGGCGGTTACCCGCAAAATTGGCTTGCCCGCATTTTCGCAATTAACGATCCGCGCTACCGATTTTCAAACTGCGCATTGGGCCATGGAAAAAGGTTTGTACAACGAAGTGTATCCCGATATAGCCACCCTTGATGCCGCTTTAGATACGCTTGCAGGTAAACTGGCTTCTTACCATCCGGAAGCATTAAAAGGCCTTAAAGAGATTTTATGGGAAGGCACCGCCGACTGGGACGAGCTTTTAGCCGAACGCGCAGCCATTAGCGGGGAGTTGGTGCTATCGGAATTTACGCAACAAGCCTTGTATGCGTTTCTGAAAAAACAGTAATTTAATTTAAATAGCTGTATGCCAAATAATTGTGACCCGCCGTTGCTTTACGGATCGCAGGATTAACTATTTGTCACTAAAAACACAGTTATTGAACAACTTTTACCGCTGTAAATCGTATAAATGGCTCGTTACGCGAGTATTATTTTACTTTAATTTGTGCGATTAACTATTGGTTATTGTTAAAGGTTTAATAGATTTACGTGATGATTATTGAGTTTTAATTTTAACACACCTGTTATTTTTATTCTATGTTTTACTGGTTATTCACCGCTGTTGTATTAGCTGCAATTCTTATTGGTTTTTACATCTATAATTATTTTGACAAGCTTAGCACCACACGCCGAAATTTAGAGCGCATTCAAAACAAATGGGGCCGGCCGGTAAACGCCCGCCGTAACTTTAAATTAATAGCAGCTTACCTAAACGGTTTTGACGGCCCCGGCAAAATATCGGGCCTTATAGCCAACGACCTTGACCTGAACAACGTTTTTAACTACATAGACAGGACAAACTCTAAACCGGGCAAGCAATACCTGTACAAACGACTTTTTACGCCCGATACCAATTTTGAATCGTTATTGAAATTCGATAAAAAAATTGATGCGCTGAATATGTCGCGCCCCGACCAGGAACGTATTGAGCTTGAACTGGCCAATCTGAACAGCCCGGACGCTTACTACCTGGCCGAATTGTTTTTAAAAGAGCACGAACTTTTGCTGGTGCCATTGATGAGCCTGTATATCAGGATTTCGGGAGTGGCTATAATTGGATTGACTATCTCACTGTTCATAGTGCCCACACTGGTATCGTTTATGGTGCTGATAGCGTTGCTTATCGGCAACATAGCCCTGCACTTTGGCACGCGTAACAAAATATCATCGTACACACGCTCGCTGCCTCAACTGATTATATTGCACAGCGTAGCGAAACGCCTGTCGAAAAAATTAACGCTGGAGAATGATGAGCAATTAAGAGTTAGTTTAAGCAGGTTGTCGGGCTTAAACCGCACTTTACGGCTCGTTAATTTTGAAAGCAAAATAGCAGGCAATCCTGATAATTTAAGCTACGCTTTTTATAAACTCATAAAAATGTTTTTCCTGCTGGAGCCACTGATGTTTATCTCGTCGGTAAAGCGCATCAACAAATACCGTGGCGATATTGAAGTGCTGTACAAATATGTTGGCGAAATTGATATGCTGATATCGATACAGTCGGTACGTGTTGG
>JBDUDE010000015.1:0-3812 GCA_040003105.1 Mucilaginibacter sp.
CAAAATGGCACCAATCACACTCCTTTTTGCCGCATCCGGTGTTGAAATCGTGCGCCATTATCTTTTGATAAACCTCTTTAATTTGTTCGGTTACAATTTCAGTATCTTCCGGTGTTATTATCACTTTTTCTTTGTGATATTCTCTTTCGCTAACTGGTTCAACAAACTCAAATATAGTGCTTACAACTTCCCAGTCAAGGGTGCGGTCGTTATCAATTAATATTTTGTAAAACACAGCCTGGCGCCAGTAATCGCCGCCGTAGGGCACATCGTTGTTGGGTTTTACAAATTTGTCTTTGGCATATTTTAGCTTGCCTGTTTTGTAATCAACAACGTTTACTTCCTTTCCGTTAAATTCAACTTTATCCAGGTTCCCTTTGATGGGAATTCCATCAGTTTCAACGTTTTTTATGCTGCGCTCGGTAACTGCATTTTTGTTCCAAACTTCAATATTCTGATTATAGTAGGGCGGTAAAATCTTTTCGCCATAATCAAGCCGCAGTTTAAAATCCTCCTTGGTAAACGAATCGCGGTTGCGGTACATATACCAGCGAAATTCCTTCATAAAATCATCAACCAGCGGAAACTCGTTGCCATCGGCCTTCAGGTTCCTGAAAACCTTGTTCAGTGCCCAGTGCACCGCCTGTCCAAACGTTGCCGCCGGACTTTTACCCGATGGTACCTTTATTAAGCATTGAAAATAAAACCGCAGCGGGCAATCTAAATAATTGCTCAAATGAGTTACCGATAGGATATAGTCCTGCAGTAATTGATTGATATAGTTGGTGTCCAGCAATTCAACTCTTGGCTTATCGGCCTCGTTAAATTGAAGCGCGATAAAATCCATCATGGCATCGGCGCTGATTTTGGGGTGATGCACCGGCAAATCAGTATCCGCCAAAATTTCGCCCACAAATTGCGAGGCTTCCTGATCTTTGCCGTTTTTATCCTGCCTGGCGTATGATATCAGCAAATGTTGTTTGGCGCGCGTAAGTGCTACGTAAAACAACCTGCGTGCTTCTTCTTTTTGGGCGATGTCGTCGTCGGATGCCTGCGTTAAAGTATCTGGGAAACTAAAGCCGTGGTTGCGGCCCTTGCTGTCCCATATTTTTTTGGTGCAGCCAATTAAAAACACGTGTTCAAATTCCAGCCCTTTTGAGCCATGGGCAGTCAGGAAGTTCACACCATTTTCTGAAAATATTACCTGGTTAAGCGCCAGCCGGATATTGTTTTGCTTCATCAGGGTGATGACGTTGATAATATCAGCCAGCTTTATCTCCGGATTTTTGCGGCTCTCATCCTTAATGAAATCGAAGAAATTGGTGAGCACCTGCATGTACCAGCCTTTGTCGGGCTGCTGCATAATGTATTTAAGGATGCCCATTTTGGCTATCAGCTGCTGAAAAAGCTGCTGCAGTGTATTGCTGGCCGAGTAATTTAACAGGTAATCTATATCACTTACCAAAAATTTCATGCCGTAGTTAGGCGCTTTATCAAACAACCCGGTTTGCGCCGGCAGTTTTATTTCGCTGATGTAGCGGCGCAGGGACGTAACTGGCTCATTGTTTCGCGAAGTGGCAAAGTTTTCTTTAGCCACGGCCACGCTGGCTTTTGCAATTTCAATTGGGGCGATGTCGAAAAAATCATAATGCATTATCTCGAAAAGCAATTCATCACCACTATAGGGCGAATCCATTTCCATCGCCAGGTAACGCATAATATTAATGATCTTCTCGCCAAAAGGCAAAGTGAAAATGTCAACTTTGCGTTTTGTATTTACGGCAATTTTTTGTGTATCGAGGTATTGAATCAATTCTTCAACCTGGCTATGGTTGCGGTAAATTACGGCAATTTCGCCGGGCTCAGTGCCGTTGCTCAGCAGTTGTTTTATTTTATTGGCAACGTCCACCAGTTCCTTGCCCGGTGTTTCGTATTCGTTGATAACAGGGGCGACGATTAACTCATCAAACCGTGGGTGGGCGGCCTTTAAGTTTTTATCCAAAGCCAGCTGGGCGGTAAGCCTTTCGCGGTTGTTATTTATCAGTGCTTTGGAAACATCGAGGATATGCTGGTTCGAGCGATAATTATGCTTTAACACCACTGTTTGTAAAGTGCTTACATAGTCATTCGCAAAATCAAGGATGTTTTTCATGTTAGCACCCTGAAACTTGAAAATCGACTGGTCATCATCGCCAACCACGAATACGTTTGGCGTTTCCCAATAATTCAGCATAAACTTCAACAATTCGTTTTGCGAGCCGCTTGTATCCTGGAATTCATCCACCAAAATATACTGGAAGCGCTCCTGGTAGCGGCGCAGCAACTCGTCGTTCTCACGAAAAGCCTTTAATACCCACAAAATCATATCGTCATAATCGTAACGACTTTTGGCCTTCATTTTTTTGTCGAAGTTCTTGTATTCGCTTACTGCGGCCAGCAGCTTCTTCATCAGGTCGTGCGCTTTATCGATGTCTTTCTGCTTCGGGTCTCCGGCCTTTATGCCTGCTTTGACGTTTGCTTTTTTGTAGATGAATTCTTCGCGGTTGGGTAAGTCTTCCAGGTATTCTTTTACTGCTTTTTCGATATGCGCTTCGTCCCATGCCTCTGTTTTCATGGTGGAGAACAGGCTTTTTAAACGCGGCGCGTCGTAATATTTTTCGCCGGTAAAGCGCTTAAGCAAGTGGTCGTTCGGGAACTCGTCAATCAACTCGTTAAAAAGCATCACGCCATCCAAATCCGAAAGCGATTCCATGCTCAGCTTGCCAAAGTAATCCAGGTTTTCCTGTATAATCTCGTTACAAAAAGCGTGGAAGGTGTAAATGTTAACCCGGTAGGCGTCTGGTCCGATGAAATCAAAAAGACGTTTGCGCATCGCTACGGCGCCGGCATCGGTGTAGGTAAGACACAAAATTTCGTGGGCGCTGGCATCGGTTTCGGTTAATATTTTACCGATGCGGGCAGCAAGTATCTGCGTTTTGCCTGTGCCCGGCCCGGCAATCACCAAAACAGGGCCTTCCATTTTATTAACAGCGGCCAGTTGTTCCGGGTTAAGTTGGGCTAAAGCCTGCTGAAATTTTTCGTTGTATTTGTTGGGGGTAGATGGAACCATTGTAAGGTAAAGGTAGCAAAGATGCCGGGAGTTGGAAAGGGGCAAGGGGGAATGTTACATAACCTTTTTTATATTATGATAAATCATGTCGTTCAACAAAAAATTCAATCCACTCACTCCCACATACCCACATTTACAATTAAATTGGATAATATTGCAACTACATAATTATTACATCACACTCATTAATGAAAATTGCTTTAATAACAGGCATTACCGGGCAGGATGGTGCATATTTAGCGGAGTTTTTGCTGAAAAAGGGCTACGAGGTACACGGCATTAAAAGGCGCACTTCGCTATTTAATACCGATAGGATTGACCACTTGTACCACGACCCGCATGAGCCCAACGTGAAATTTAAATTGCACTATGGCGACCTTACCGATTCGACCAACTTAATACGCCTGGTACAGGAAATTCAGCCTGATGAAATATATAACCTTGCTGCTCAAAGCCATGTTAAGGTAAGCTTTGATACCCCGGAATATACCGCCAATGCCGACGGTATTGGTACTTTAAGGATACTGGAGGCTGTAAGGCTGCTGGGGCTTGAGAAAAAAACCCGCATCTATCAGGCATCCACTTCCGAGTTGTATGGTTTGGTGCAGGCTGTTCCACAAAGTGAAACTACGCCGTTTTATCCGCGGTCGCCGTATGCGGTGGCCAAGCTTTATGGGTACTGGATAATTGTAAATTACCGCGA
>JBDUDE010000972.1:0-3806 GCA_040003105.1 Mucilaginibacter sp.
AGTTTTGCACGCAGGCGGTAAATTCGACAAAGATACTTACAAGGTATCCGGTGGTCTGCACGGTGTGGGTGTAAGTTGCGTTAATGCATTGTCAATCCACATGAAAACTGTTGTTGAGCGTGATGGCAAGATGTTTACGCAGGAATACTCGCAAGGGAAGCCTTTGTTTGAAGTAAAGGAGATCGGGAAATCAGACCGTACCGGCACCACCCAAACCTTTCAGCCCGACCATGAGATATTTACGCTGACCACCGAGTACAAATACGATACTTTGGCCGCCCGCTTACGCGAGTTGGCCTATTTAAATAAGGGAATCCGCCTTACGCTAACAGATGAGCGTGAACCTGAACCAGACGGCTCTTTTGTTACTGAGGATTTTTATTCGACCGGCGGCTTAAGCGAGTTTGTAAAATACCTTGACGGAACACGTACTGCCATTATCCCGGAACCTATTTACGTTGACGGTATAAAAAACGGCATCCCGGTTGAGCTGGCTTTGCAATACAATGATACCTATTCAGAGAACGTACACTCGTACGTAAACAACATCAATACTATTGAAGGCGGTACGCACGTTGCCGGTTTCCGCCGTGGTTTAACCCGTACTTTAAAGGCTTATGCCGATAAGGAAGGGCTGTTAAAAAACATGAAAATTGAAATTACCGGTGATGACTTCCGCGAAGGGATGACCGCAGTAATTTCCGTTAAAGTGCAGGAGCCGCAGTTTGAAGGGCAAACCAAATCGAAATTAGGTAACAATGAGGTAATGGGCGCCGTGGATATGGCGGTAGGAGAGATTTTAGGCAACTACCTGGAAGAGCACCCTAAAGAAGCCCGCATGATTGTGAACAAGGTAATACTTGCTGCAACCGCCCGCGCCGCTGCCCGCAAGGCGCGCGAAATGGTACAGCGTAAAAGTGTTATGGGCGGCTCAGGCTTACCCGGCAAACTTTCGGATTGCGCCAACAGCGACCCTGCATTGTGTGAGCTCTATCTTGTCGAAGGTGACTCGGCGGGTGGTACTGCCAAACAAGGCCGTAACCGCGAATACCAGGCCATTTTACCGCTAAGGGGTAAGATCCTGAACGTGGAGAAAGCCATGGAGCATAAAATTTACGAAAACGAGGAAATAAAGAACATGTTCACGGGCCTTGGCGTAAGTCGCGGTACGCCCGAGGATGACAAGGCGTTAAACATGGCCAAACTGCGTTACCACAAAATTGTGATAATGACGGATGCGGACGTGGATGGTTCGCACATTACTACGCTGATATTAACTTTCTTCTTCCGTTATATGAAGGAACTGATTGAAAACGGGTATGTGTATGTTGCATCGCCGCCATTATACCAGGTAAAAAAAGGTAAAGAATTTGAATATTGCTGGACTGAAGAACAACGCGATGCTGCCGTACAACGCTTAAAAGGCGCTGGCAAGGAAGATAGCGTGCATATACAACGCTATAAAGGTTTGGGCGAGATGAACGCCGAGCAATTATGGGACACTACCATGAACCCGGCAACCCGCACCCTTAAACGCGCCAGCATCGAAAACGCCGCCGAGTGCGACCACACTTTTTCCATGCTAATGGGTGATGAAGTTGCGCCGCGCCGCGAGTTTATCGAGAAGAATGCGAAATACGCGAGGATAGATACATAGTATTTATATAAGATAAATGAAAGCCACCCTAGAAATCCGGTGGCTTTTTTTGTGGGTACCAACAGACTTACGAAGTTTTTAAAACTTCGTAAGTCTTATCGAACGTTTTAAAGCTCCTTCTTCAACACCATCTTCCCCTTCCCATAATCAATCACCGCTTTATATTTCATTAATATATCACCACCAATAACGCCTAAAACTTCAGGGTGCCCCAGCTGGCGGTAGGCAATATTTATGGTTGATAAGTCCAACACGGCAACTTCAAATTCATCTACTAAAAGCTTTCCTATATACAAGTCGCTGATTAGAGCCGTGGACGATTCCATGGTGGTGGTGCCAAGACCGGTTGAAAGGCGGTCGCTGATGTTTAGCACCGCCTTGGCGTATGCTTGCAGCAACAGGGTTTTGTCGAAGGCAGTTTTTGAGGCACCGGTATCCAGTACAACTTTAAAGCGTTTGCCAAACACGCGGATATTTAACAGCGGATGATAACCTTCCTCATCCAAATCAATAATATGCAGCGGAACCCGGTATTTTTTGGTGGTAATTTTTTCGGTTTTAGTCATGGTCTGAGGCGTCATTCGCCATTTCAATAATTATGGTATCCATGCGCAGTAACTCATTTTGGATATGTGTGAGTAATTCTTTGTTCGAAGCGTCGTCCTGCAACAGCGTAAATAACCCCTGCAAATTAGCCAGCGGACTGCGTATTAAATGCGATTGTTTCCAGGCCATATCTTTTATGCTGTTAATATGGTTCTGTATCCGTTCATAAGCGCTTTTTAAATCCTGTTCGGCTTTTAATCTTTCCGTGATGTTATTAGTCATTGACAGCCGCACAGGCCTGCCTTCAAAAATAATGTCATAGGCTATTACTTGTACAAATATAATTGAGCCGTCTTTTTTAACATGGCGTACTATGCGTTCACCATCCGAATTTTGTGCATCACGCTGGTAGTCTTCCAGTTGTTGTTTATGATCTTCTTCCGGTCGTAAGATCCTGGTGTTTTTATTGAGCAACTCCTGCCTGGTGTAGCCGTATAAACCGGTGCCGGCATCGTTCACTGCGATAATGGTTTGGTCGTCCTTGGCAATCATCCACATGGGCATAGGGTTACTGTCAAAAAGTAAACGGTATTGCTGCTCGGATGATTTTAGTTCGTCTTCGGCCTGTTTACGTTCCGTTATATCAACCATTGACCCGATAATGGTAGGCATTCCTTCAATTTCGGCCCTGCTTCCGTAAAACTCAACCCAATTTGTTGCGCCGTCCTTTTTCAGGCCCATAGCCTCGTAATGAACACTTTCCACATCGCCTTCCATCCGGCGTTTTACGTGCTCAAGCGCTGTTGAACGGTAGCTTTCATGCAGGATGGTGTCAACAGAAACAGTGTTAACCAGTTCGCCGGGTTGATAATCAAATATTTCGGCAAACCTTGGGTTTACATACACAAACCGGCCGGCCTGAACAATATAAACACCCACCATTGACTTTTCCACAAGCGTCCTGAATTTTAATTCGGCCTCCCTGAGCCCGGCCTGCATTTTTTTACGGTCGGTTGTGTCGCGGGCAATCACCATTATCCGGTCGCCTTTAAAGCGTTTTACGTTTACCTCAACAGAAAAAACATCCCCGTTTTTTCGTTTAAATCGCCTTTCGCGTATCACCGGTGCGCCTTCCCTGGCCATATTTTTCGGCAACGGGTCGGTTTTCAACTCTTCCGGGTCAATTATTTCGGTAATGTTCATCAACAGCAGCTCTTCGCGGCTATAACCCGTCATCTGGCACATGGCGGCATTTACATCAGTAAAGCGCCCCTCTAAATCCAAAATATAAATAGTGTCTGACGCCTGTTCAATAAGCGATCGGTATTTGTCTTCGCTGGTTTGTAGTTTGTCCGACTTGTTCCGGATTAGCCTCAACTGGGTAAAAAGCAAGAGTACACCCACCACAATATGGCAAAGCGGGAAATAAAATTTGGTAAAAGCAGAGCTGATAATAAGGCCTTTAAGCGGCATAATATCAAATATCCAGACCACTATAGCTGCACATCCTGCAATAATAGACATGGTTGCTATTATTAAAACGACGATATTTTTGTTCGGGTTAAACATAGTGGATGACAGGCTTGGCTAATATCAAATGCGG
>JBDUDE010000383.1:0-3805 GCA_040003105.1 Mucilaginibacter sp.
TTTTTTTGTTTGATGAAAAAGCCCAGGATAAGCATATAGGTTAACATATCCATAACCAACCCAACGGGCGTGTCAGGTGGCACCATGCTCAAAATAAACTGGTAATTAATAAAAAAAGCCGCTATAATAAACAGGATAATTGCAAATTTGGGATAGGCAACCGCCCCGTATACCAACGGCAATGCAATAATAAATACAAGGATAAGTATCCCTGCAGCCACGCCCTGGCGGGCTATTATAAAACTAATAAACAGCGAGGCAATTAACAGGAACAGCAGTACAACCGGCTTCGAAAACTTATGGATAACAATGTTCTCCCAAATTGTTTTTTTAGGTACATTATCTCTTATCCGGTCATCTGTCATTTATAATTGGGAGTATTGAATATTAAAGAAACAAGATTTTAATTACCCAAACAAACACGCTTATAAAAGCAACAACAACTGCTACGTAATAACATTTCCTTTCCAGGGTGCTTAAGTTTTTAAGCGGGTCGTCGTCAGCTACATGCGTTGGTTCAAGCTTCATGGCTTTAACAATTACTACAAATTAGACATTAATATAATAAAGCAGGGGTAATTAATTTTTGCTCTTTTTTGATGCGCCAATCACCGCGGCCTTATTTAAAATCCAGCCCGCAAACTTATTATTCAGTGTTTTTAAATACACAATATGTTCCTTATGCGAGTTTTTAACGCTTTGATTAGCTTCAAAAACAGCAACGGTTTTATTTGCAAATAAAATCCACTCTTTGGCTTTATTTAATGAGTCGAGCGGTGGCAAATCAATCAAAATTATATCGTACCGTAATTTAAGCTGTTCAAATTCAGCCGCTATTGATTTTTCGTCATTAATTTCGAGCAGGGTAGTATCGGCGCCGCGGTTGCCCAACACGCTTATTTTAGCATTGTCACGCTCAGTGTATGAGCTGGACCTGAAATAATCCTCAACAAACAGGGTAGGCTGCACGCTCCGCGTTATCGACGGGTTATCAAAATTACCATCAATAATCAGCACTCTTTTGTTTATTGCGCTGTAAGCATAAGCCAGGCTGGCTGCAATTAACGTTTTGCCTTCGCCTGCGCCAATGCTGGTGATGGCTAAAACCTTTTCGCCTTTCAACTCCTGGTCAATTTCAAACCTAACAGAGCGCAGCAACTCTTTAAACTGCTGCATTTGGTTCCTGTTCTCCACATTCCAAAGCTTCCGCAAATCGGGCTTAGGGCCCTTTATCATGTTTAATGCGCCAAGCATAGGCAGGTCGGTGCGGGCCACCAGGGATGAAGGCTCCCTAATATTGTCATCCATGCAATATAGGATGAACAATACCAGCAGGCAAACAAACAAGCTTGCAATCCCGCTAAGCGCAATCAGGGCCATTTTTTTGGACGGCTGGGCAACATCGGGTGTGGCAGGCTCAACCTGCGATAGCCTGATTGAAAATTTGGACTGTAAATTAGTCGCATTGTACCTGCCTAACACGTCCAGGTATTCTTTGGTAGCAATATCAATATCAAACTCGTAAGTTTTTACCGTTGCGTCAAAAGGTACCAAACGCTGGTATTTTGAGGTTAACTGACCCAGCTCCCGGTCTATCGATTTCTCGCTGTACTTTGCCAGGTCGCGGGCTACTTCTAACTGCTGGGCCGATAGCACCAGCGCATCTTTACCTACCAGCGGGTTGACAATATACTTGTCTGACGAGGTGTGCAATTGTTTCACCAGCGTTGATTGCATCGAATCAATCATCGGCTTATATTTCGGGTCGAAACCAGCGTGTACGTATTCGTCAGTTAGTGCCTTTAGCTGGTCGTTAGTAGCTGCAATTTCAGCATTGTTTTGGTTTACCGATGCTTCGATGTATTTGCGGCTGCCCGGGTCGAATTTCGACATCACATTTCTTAACGCACCTTCGTTGGCCGCCAGTATCCGCTGGTTTTCCAACTTTTTATCGGTATAGGCCAGCATTTGCGCAAATATGGATTTTGCCTGGTCTTCCAGGTTCAGGATGCCGTTTTTAATTTTATACTGCTGCAGTTCCTCTTTTTTCTGGTTAAGTGCATTGCGTTTTTCGTCCAGCAAGTTTGATAAAAAGTCAACCGCGTTCGATTCGTTCTTTTTAATATTTACTGAATAGTAATCAATAAACTCCTTAGCCAGCGTGTTAACCACAAATGCAGACAACTGCGGGTTTTCTGATGTAAATTGTACCGAAATAAAATCGCTTTCCTCGTCGCGGGCAATGTCAAGGTATTTCCGTAGCGAGCGCTCATCGTAATGCATGGAAATAAGCAACTCGTTTAGGCCGTTTTCGTCCTTGTTATATAACGATAGCGGAGCGCCGGTCACCAGTTTGGCGCGATAAACCTCAAGGGCATGCGTCACGGCAGCCTGGCTTAGGTCTTTAAAATCGTGGTTGAGTTTCCTGAAGGGTGTGCTGCTGCTTAAATCATGAATAATAAGCTGGTACGATACCTGGTCAATCAGTTTTTTTAGCTTGATGATTTCCATCAGGTTGCTAAATTCACGGTTTATCTGGTCGCTTTGGGCGTTGGGAGCGTTATCCTTATCCAGCAAATGCGTTGACGCATCAACAATACCCGTAGCTATTTGCGTACGTGACACATATTCGTTCGGCAGGTTTTTGACAAGAAAATACGAAGCAAGTACTGCCGCTATAACAACAATAAAAATTACGTATATGTATTTACCTAAAAGTTTTAAATAACCAGATATTTCCATTAATCTATTTAATGCTTTCCAACTTGTCCCCTATAAGCTCTTCAAGATTAGTTTTAGCGGTAAAAACATTTAACTCAGCTTGTATCCTAAATGAGTTTTGATTGTAAAGGTTATTCAGCGCCTGGTTGTAAATATCAAACGAGGTTTCACCTTTTTCAAAAGTGTATTTAAGGTTTTTGGTAGCCGTTTCGGCGTTTGTTACCGCAGTTACTTTATTGCGCAGGTCGGCCTGTGCGGCTAAATAAGCAAAGTAAAAACGTTTTATCTGTGCTTCAAGTGTTAAATAATATTCCTGCTGCGTAAATTCGGCAACTTTAACTGCCTCCCTGGCGTTATGAATGGTATAAGGCCGTTCAAAAAGCGAACCTAAACTAACCGAAGCCACCAGCTGGTAGCCTTTAAAAATAGTTGGCTGGATTATATTAACAGATGATTGCGGACTGTAGATATAGGATGCGCTGAAAGCTTCGAGCCAGCCAAAACTTGCCTGGTGAAAAGTACTGCGGGCAATTTCAACTTGTTTCTGCTTTATTTTTGCTTCAGGGTAATTCTTTTTTGCAGCGGCAATAAGCTTTTCCATGTAGGGGTAAGACAAGTCCTTAAACAAGCTTTCCTGTGCAAACAAGTGGCCGGCAAAAACTGAGAGAAAAATTGAGAGACAAATAATGCGTAATTTACAATTCATTTTTTTACACTTTTTCTTTCTGAAAAACTGCCGGCACCGTTCTTATTAGTATTTTCCAATCGAGCCAAAAAGAATAATTTTGCGCGTAAAAATTATCTAATTTTTTTCTTTCACGTTCAGACATATCCGCTTTTCCCCGTTTGGTTATTTGCCATAAACCGGTTAACCCGGCAGGCCCCAAAAAACGCATCGACCACTCGTTTGATGTGAGCATTTCTGCTTCATAAACTGGCAGTGGCCTGTTGCCAACCAACGACATATCCCCCAGTAAAATGTTGAATAATTGAGGGAGCTCGTCGAGGCTCGAATTTCGTAAAAATTTGCCGAGTTTGGTTACGCGCGGATCGTCTTTAATTTTAACAAATGCGGCTTTTGTGC
>JBDUDE010000050.1:0-3803 GCA_040003105.1 Mucilaginibacter sp.
ATTTATTTATTTAGCTTTGCAACTCTTTTTTAAAAATTGATGTTAGATACAGCCTCGCTTATAAAACTTTTAGCGCAGCCTCAAAAAATAGTAATTACTACTCATCACAAACCTGATGGTGATGCTATGGGGTCGTCTCTTGGTTTATATAATTATTTAATACAGCAGGGGCACCACGTTAAAGTTATTACCCCTACAGATTATCCCGAATTTTTATTCTGGCTGCCCGGCAATGGCGAGGTTATCATCTTCACCGAAAACGAACAAGAGTCTGCGGATTTAATAGCTGCGGCTGACATAATATTTTGCCTCGACTTTAACGCCCTTAACCGTATTAACGAAATGGGTGAATTGGTTGGCGAAAGCAACGCCATTAAAGTGATGATTGACCATCACCTGGAGCCACAGGATTTTGATGACTATCGTTATTGGGACATAAACGCCTGCGCAACCGCGCAACTGATTCACACTTTTATAACTAAAGAGCTTAATAATAAAAAGCTGATTAATAAAGATGTGGCAACCTGTTTGTATACAGGTATCATGACGGATTCAAAATCGTTCTCGTTGCCCAATACTACATCGGCAGTGCACCGTATAATTGCCGATTTAATTGATGAAGGTGCTGTAAACTGGCATATTTACGACCAGGTTTACAATAATTCGTCAGAAAACCGTTTACGTTTTTTAGGTATTTGTTTATCGGAGAAGTTAGAAGTGCTGCATGAATTTAATACCGCCATTATAACGGCTACGAAAGAGGACCTGGAAAAATATGAAGTAATTACCGGGGATACCGAAGGAATTGTTAACTATGCACTTTCAATTACAGGTATTAAACTGGCTGCGTTTATAGTTGAACGTACGGATAAGGTGAAGCTTTCGTTACGCTCGAAAGGCGAGTTTCCGGCAAATGATATTTGTAAAAAATATTTTGATGGCGGCGGCCACCGCAATGCGGCGGGCGGAGCGTCAACAGATACCCTTGAACAGGTTATCAATAAATTTAAATTAATATTACCCGAATATAAAAAACTGTTAATACAATAAGAAAAAATGAAAAAAAGACTAATGTTTTTAGCGCTTGCTGCGATTGGTTTAGCGAGCTGTAATGGTGGCTTTAAAAAGCTCGGCGGCGGCACAGAATATAAAATAGCCGACGATAAAGGTGGCCCGAGCATAAAGGAGGGCGATTTTGTTTCGTTCAACTTTACCATAAAAAACGATGCCGACTCTGTGATGCAAAGCTCATACGATAAAGGCTTTCCGCAAATACTAAATATGCAAAAAGTAGAGGCAGGAAAGGGGAACATTATGGAACCATTTACTTACCTAAGCGAAGGCGATAGCGTGGTTATCAGGCAGAATATTGATTCACTTGTTAAAGGGAAACCAAGGCCAAAACAACTAAAAGGCAAATACATTATATACGCAATCAGGATTGATAAAGTAATTTCAAAAGGAAACTTAACAGACGTTGTTTTTCAGACCAAAACCCAGGAGTACGTAAAATCTATTGAAGACAAAATAAAGGCTAAAGAGCCAATAGCGATCAAAAAATATATTGCTGATAAAAAACTTAAAGTAACCACAACCCCATCAGGCTTAAATTACGAAATTACCAAGCAAGGTACAGGCCCGTTGCCAGCTCCTGGGGATACAGTTTCAATTTACTACACTGGTACATTTGTTGACGGTAAAGGCTTTGATAGCAATGTAAAAGCTAATGCCATTAAGTTAAAGCTGCAAATTAACCCGATGAACCCATACAAACCAATGAACTTTGTACCAGGCGCTCCGGGTATGATTCCAGGATTTGGCGAGGCCTTTAAATTGTTTAATAAGGGTACTAAAGTAACATTAGTCATTCCTTCGAGCCTTGCTTATGGCGAACAGGGATACCAAAGCGTGCAGCCATTTACGCCATTGGTGTTTGATATTGAGGTGGTTGATATTATCCACCCGAACCCTAATGCACCAAAGCCGGCGCAGTTGCAGCCGCCGGTAGTTAACCCTGCTCAGCAGCCGGTTAGAAAATAATTTTTTAATATAATAACGCCTTCCTGTTTTAACAGGGAGGCTTTTTTAATTTATGATGAAGTATATTTTATTTGTTTTTGCTTTGGTGTTTACAATAAACGCTAACGCCCAGGAAGGTTTGCAACACACCCCCAAAGGGGCTATTTACCAGATTTTTACGCACGCCCCTGGCGATAAAGTAAAAGAGGGTGACATTATTACCTTTCAGTACATTCAAAAAACCGACAAGGACTCGGTGCTTTACAGTACATACACCAGTGGCCGCCCCGGCCAGGCAAGGATACAACCTTCGCAGAACTTAGCTGATTTAATGGAGGTCTTCCCGTTATTGGCAGTTAACGACAGCGTATTGGTTAAAGTACCAACCGACTCGTTATTTAAGGGACATGAGGAGCAACGTCCGCCGTTTTTCCCGAAAGGAAGCTTTTTGAACTTTTTGATTAAATTACAGAAAGCCCAATCAATGGACGCGTTTATGGCTGAAGTAAAACAGGCAGAGACAGATGGCGCAAATAAATATATTGCCGACCATAAATTAACCCTGCAAACAACAGCCAGCGGTTTAAAATATACAATTACCAAACAAGGAACCGGTATAAAACCCCAAAATGGCGATACCGTACTTGTAAATTACGCCGGCCGTAACCTGGATGATAAGGTATTCGACAGCAGCGTTGAGGCTATAGCCAAACAAGCTGGTTTACAACAACCGGGCCGTACTTATGAGCCTTTGGTTGTTTATGTGGGCCAGGCAGGTACTGAGCATTCCGTTATTACTGGTTGGAACGAAGGTTTACTTTTATTGAACGAAGGCTCAAAAGCAACCTTCGTTATCCCGTCGAACCTTGGTTATGGTGCGCAGGGCTCGGGGGATATAAAACCATTTAGTACAATGGTATTCGATCTGGAGTTGGTAAAAGTTAAGCCTGCTAAAAAGGCACCTGCAACAATGAAGGCGCCCGCAAAAAAGACGCCGGCTAAATCAACCGGTGTGAAAAAGAAAGTCACTACAAAGAAAAATTAAGTAAAAGCCTCCTGATACCCGGGAGGCTTTTCTATTTTTGCACCATGTTACTTACTGATACGCATACCCACCTGTACTACGAAACCGATAACACCAAACGGGATGGGTTGATACAGCGTTGCAGGGCGAATGATATCAACCGATTGTTTTTGCCCAATGTGGATGCGGCATCGGTACCGAAGGTGTATGCACTTACAGAAGCTTACCCGGATATTTGTTTCCCGATGCTGGGTTTGCATCCCTGTGATGTAAAAGTAGGATGGGAGCAGGAACTTGAAGAAATAAAATCGTTCCACAATCAGCATAAAATATACGCCATTGGCGAAATTGGTATTGATTTGTATTGGGATAAAACCACTTTGGATATACAAATACAGGCGTTTAAAACACAAATAGCCTGGGCCAAATCATTAAAGCTTCCCATCGTTATCCATTGCCGCGATGCGTTCGACCAGGTATTTGAAGTTTTACAACAGGAGCGGGGGCCAGATTTGCGCGGTATATTTCACTGTTTCACCGGAACAGTGGAACAGGCGGAACAGGTGATTGATTTGGGCTTCTACCTTGGCATAGGCGGGGTGGTTACCTATAAAAATTCGGGGTTAGATAAAGTAGTAGCACAAGTTGACCTAAAGCATATAGTTTTAGAAACAGATTCTCCGTACCTTACGCCAGTGCCGTATCGGGGCAAACCTAATGAAAGCTCGTACTTAATTTATGTTGCCCAAAAGGTAGCCGA
>JBDUDE010000049.1:0-3799 GCA_040003105.1 Mucilaginibacter sp.
CCGTCTTTATACCAGGTATAAACATTGTTTGAAGTTTTGGCGATTGATATGGCCAAAATGGTTGTTGGGGTTTCGCCGGGGGCACACGTAAAGGCAACCGGTAAGCTGTGTGCAGTTGCGTTGTTGGTATACCCCACGGATACTGTGCCATTCGAGTACCAATAATAGCAGTAATTGTTGCTGGCAATTGCAATTGCAATAACGTCGTTAGGGGTTTTGCCGGTTGGCAACGAATAACTAATCGGCGTGCGGTAAGCGGTTGAATTTGTAAAGGTACCGGACGAAACAGTACCCGATTTCGTCCAGTAATATACACTATCGCCAAGAGAAACATCAATTTCAGCAATGTTCCCGATGCTCGAAGACAGGTTAGTTGAATTGACGTCAGGCAGCACTTTATTTGATTTCATGCTTTGGTCTTTTTGGCAACTTGAAAGGGCGGCTACAAACAATAGGGAGCCAATCACCAGCGTGGTGTTAAAAAACTTTTTCATATTTAGATTTTTTTTGTTGTGAAAAATTTAGTTAAAAAGATGATTAGCCGGCATCTTTAACCGGGTTACTGAAGTAGGCACTTCGATGGGCACTTTGCTTAAATGAAGTAAGGGTTAGGTTGTTTATTTCATAGTTGCTATTGCTTAAAGGTTAGGATAAATATTCTAGCATAAAATTAATTGAATAATATTAAAAACCAAAAGTTAAAAATCAAGAGGTTGATAATCAGACAAAATAAATTTTCGGTTAGGGTCAATAATAACGGACATGTTAAATATTCGTTAATTTATAATTAATAATAGGTCATTACTATTAATTTGTGCCTTACCGGGCAATTACGAATTAATTACCAGCATCAGGTCCCAAAACATCAGTTTTAGCTGTTCCGTGTAAAAGTGGAACGCTTTGCGGGCGTGTAACCGGCTGCCTCTCTTCTGGCTGATGGATTTTTTCCGCTGGCGCAAGTGTTTGTCAACCTCCCAAAGCCGGGTAATCCGGCGCTCAAACAATTCCCATTTCCCAATGTTATAACTATAACTCAATTATAAAAACCACAGCGCATTCCGTTTGCCCATAATCTCCACGTTATTAGCCGGCCCGAATTACTTCAGGTTAAAATTAGTTGATTGAGTTAAAAACAATTTTATAGATAAAAGCTTTAATAGCAAAAATTATAAGTACTTATGACAGAAGAGGTTATTGTACCCGCCTGGAAAAAATGGTTTGAAGGCATTGGCGACCAGGTGGCATTTTTCTTTAGATTTTTCAAAAACATTTTTGTGGGTGGTTTTGAATGGTCGGAGTTTGTGCGCCAGTGTTACGAAATTGGTTACCGCTCATTGATGCTGGTAGGTATTACATCCTTTATTATGGGCGTAGTGCTTATTTTGCAACTGCGGCCCACGCTGGTGGCATTTGGCGCGGCAAGTATGCTGCCCAAAACTTTGGCTGTTTCGTTTGTCCGCGAGATTGGGCCGGTTATCATCGGCATTATTTGTGCCGGCAAGATAGCATCCAGCATCGGCGCCGAACTGGGCAGCATGAAGGTAACCGAGCAGCTGGATGCTATGGAGGTATCGGGTGCTAATCCTACGCAATACCTCGTGGTTACGCGCATTATTGCCACAACCATTATGGTGCCGTTGCTTTCGGTTTTGGGTGATGCCATCGGTTTGTTCGGCGGTTTCCTGGCGCTCAATATCCGCGACAGCATCAGCTTTCAGCTATACTTTACCAAAATAATTGCCTCGCTTGATTTTACCGACTTTTTGCCCGCCCTGGTAAAAACTATCTTTTTTGGCTTCGCTATTGGTTTTGTGGGCTGCTATAAAGGCTTTACCTCAAATAAAGGCACAGAAAGCGTGGGCATTGCGGCAAACTCGGCAGTGGTAACAGCGTCGCTATGGATTTTTGTAATAGATGCGATTGCCGTGCAGATAACCAGTTTATTATTTTATAAATAATATGGAAGCGGAAAAAACAAAAACCGGCCAAAAGCACACCGCTACCGATAAACGGGAGACTGTTATTTGCGTTTCGGGATTAAAAAAATCATTCGGCACAAAAGAAGTGCTTAAAAATATAAACCTCGACCTTAGGAAAGGCGAGAACATTGTTATACTTGGCCGCTCGGGTACAGGCAAATCGGTGAGCATACAGTGCATAGTAGGGATGTTGAAACCCACCGAAGGCTCGGTTAAAGTGTTTGGCCGGGAAGTGTCGGAACTGTCAGAAAAAGAGCTTAAGGAAATGCGGATGAAGATTGGTTTCCTCTTCCAGAGCGGCGCTTTGTACGACTCCATGACCGTACGCGAAAATCTCGAGTTTCCGCTTACCCGGGTGTTGAAGTTGACCGACCAGGCCGAAATAGATAAAAAGGTTGAAGCCGCGCTGGAAAGCGTTGGTTTGCTGGATGCGATAGATAAGCTGCCGTCCGACCTATCGGGCGGAATGCGCAAACGCGCCGGGCTTGCACGCACTATTATTGTGGACCCGGAAATTATGTTGTATGATGAGCCCACCACGGGGCTCGACCCAATCACTTCGCGCGAAATAAGCGAACTGATACTTAGCATTCAAAAAAAGCAAAAAACATCATCAATCATCATTACACATGACATGGAATGTGCACGTATAGCATCAGACCGGGTGGTAATAATGAACGAAGGCGAGTACGTGGCCGAGGGCACGTTTGACGAGCTGCATAAATCAAAAAACGAAATTGTAAAATCATATTTTCTCGACATATCATGAAAGCGACAGCAGGACAAAAAACAAAAATTGGCATATTTACCTTTGTGGGTTTACTGGTGCTGGTTTTGATAGTATTTTTTATAGGGAATCAAAAAAACCTTTTTAGTTCAACCTTTGGGGTTTACGGCACCTTTAAAAACGTAAACGGCCTGCAGGTGGGTAACAATGTGCGCTTTGCCGGAATAAACGTGGGCGTAGTACAAAACATAACCATTGTGACCGACAGCTCGGTACGTGTTGACCTTACCCTGGACGACAACGTAAAAAAGTTTATAAAAACCGACTCGAAAATCAGCATCGGCAGCGATGGGCTGATGGGCGATAAGCTTGTAGTAATTGCTCCCGGCGGCATAAGAAGCACCACCCCGGTATCAAATGGCGGGCAGCTGGCATCGATACCCCCGCTTGATGTTGACAAGATAATAAACAAGCTAACCAAAGTAGCTGATAACGCGGAGTCGCTTACGTCGGGACTGTCTGACATCGTTGCAAAAATAAACTCCGGCAAAGGCAGCATTGGCCGATTGTTAAACAGTGATAAATTGTCGAAGGATTTGGAAGGGACCGTTAGACAAGCGAAAACCACCATGGCCAACGTGCATGCTACAACCACTACCCTTAATACCGATTTGAAAGCCGCACAAAGTAATTTCCTGTTAAAAGGCTTCTTTAATAAAAAGAAGAAAAAAGCCCAGCAGGATTCTATTAAAAAAGCGAAGGCCGCCGAGGATGCTAAAAAAGCGCAAACACCTCAACAATAATAAATTTAGTAATTTACATATTGCTCGGTAAACGTGCCATCGGCATAAAAATCAATTAAGCCATAACCAGCCGCCGTTTGGCGTTTATTGCCTTCCCACCATGCGCCGCTAACCGCGCCGTTGCATATGTATGTTACATTATTGTAAACTACCTTATCGCGCAGGTGTATGTGGCCGCTAAGGCACAGTTTTAAGTTGGGATGCAGATAAAACAGGTCGACGATCTTACTGGTGTCAGTATGCATATCGCCGCCTAAAATTTCCCATTTATTGCTGCCGGGGGCAATATC
>JBDUDE010000762.1:0-12839 GCA_040003105.1 Mucilaginibacter sp.
GCGCTGTTCTTAGCCATAAATATTGCTGTGCCCTACTTTTTATTGCAAGGTGTAAAACGGCGCAGGTATGCAATGATAGCTACATCCTTATCCGTGTTATTAGTTGCCGGCATTTTATCGTCGGCCGCATTCAGGGAGCGTTATGTAACCGAACTGGCCAAAGATTTATCGCCGGCAAAAGCAGGCGAATCGATAGATTCCCGCCTGGCGCGCTGGAATGTGATTATCAAATTAATAGAAAAAAAGCCGGTTGCCGGGTACGGTACAGGTACCGAGCTTGCCTTACTGCATGATAATTTTTTTACCAACCGGCTGTACAATTCTTTTTTACACAACCTTAATGCGCATAACCAATACCTTAGTTTCCTGCTAAAGTCGGGCGTGATTGGCTTGCTGATTTACCTGGGTACCATGGCGTTTGGATTAAATATTTCTTTTCAGCAAAAAGACCTGCTTTTATTCGTTTTTATACTGATAATCACCTTTGTATCTTTTTCGGAAAATTTGCTGGATGTTGACAAAGGAATATGTTACTACGCTTTTTTTTATTCGTTTTTTATTTTTTCGACAGGGGACGCCGCGATGGCTCCAGAACCCGGTAAAATCAACATAAATAGTTAATAAGGCGGGCAACCTAACAAACGGTTATACCGTCATTATAATGTAAGCTGTTTTAATACAATAAGTAAATGCAAGACCCTTCATATCCCTTAATTAGTAAAAGCTTGTCGGTGATTAAAGAGAATATATTAGAAACCCTGGCTTATTTCGACCTGTTTGATTATCCATTATCAAGGGCCGAGATTTACTTGTTTTTAAAGAATAAGCACGATTTTGATGTATTTGAAGATGCGCTCCGTTCCCTGCTCGAGGGTGGGATAATTCACCAGTTTGATAAATTTTACACCTTAAGAAACGACCAGTACCTGGTAGTGCGCCGCAATGAAGGCAACCAAAAAGCGGCTGAATTAATAAAAATTGCAGGGAAGGTAGGCAATCTGCTTATCCGATTCCCTTATGTGCGCGGCATAGCGATATCGGGTTCCCTATCGAAAAATTTCGCGGACGATAATTCTGATATCGACCTGTTTATCATAACCGCTAAAAACAAACTGTGGATAGCGCGTACAATAATGCATTGCTTTAAAAAACTCACCTTTTTGGTTAACAAAGAGCACCTGTTTTGCATGAATTATTATATAGACGAGCAGCAACTGGAAATTGCAGAAAAGAACATATACACCGCAATTGAAATAGCAACACTGATACCGCTGCATGGCGATACGGTGTTTGATAGTTTTTTCGCCGCAAATGCGTGGACGAGAAATTACCTGCCAAATAAAAACATGCGTATTGCTTGCGCCAAACCTGTTAAAACTCGGCTTTTAAAGAGTTTAATTGAATTGCTGTTTAACAATAAGGCCGGCAATAAAATTGACAATATGCTAATGAAAGTTACAGGTGCACGGTGGCTTAAAAAAACCGAGCAAAAAAAGGTGAACAGCCACGGCATCATAATGGGCATGGACACCGGCAAGCACTTTGCCAAACCCGACCCAAAGAATTTTCAAAGCAAATTATTGTTGAGGCATTATGCAAGGGTATCGAGGGTATTGCGTAGTTACGAAGAAAGTTTGGCGCATTGAGAGCCATGTTATCGTAGGGAACAAAACCAGAAAATGCTTATAATCAGCATGTTTCACAGCGTTCCGGGTGTTCCGCGCGTGCAAAAATGGAACGCTTTCGGCAGCGTGTGTCTCGTCAGGCCCCAACGTGCAAATTTCTCACAGGCATATTGCGGGACACAAAATATTGCGTGTCTACGTTTTTTTAAACGAAATAATGTAATAATCTCCGATAGACTTCCACGGCCAGGTACTTTTCAACTGGTCTTCTTTATTTTTCAGGAATTGATAGGCCTTGGGGTGGTTTTCGGCAAACCCTTCGATGTATGATGGCGGTACGATAGTACACAGGCCCTCAAGCCCAATCAAATTAAAATTATCCTTTAATCTTTTAATAATGAAAGACGGGTTATAATACCAGCACTTAAAGTATACGCCTTCAATATGTGCCCTTGCCCCATTGCTGCTAAAAAATCTGCGTAAAGCCGTGCGGAATTTTCCCTTAAAAACCAATAAGGTTTCCCAAAGGCAAAATTTAGGGAGGATTACCAGGGTAACTGTCCCCCCCGGTTTTAGTAATTCATTAAATGATGACAGAACTCTATCAAGCTCGTCGGTACAATTCAGACCAGCGAAGCTGGAAAAGATATGGTCGTAAGGGCCGGTGTTTTTTAGTTGGTAGAGTTGGGTATAAGAACATATTTCGGTGCTAACCTGCCGTTGTAAATCGCTTAGTGCAACCTTTCGTTTCAACTCGGTTTGCATTCCTTCAGATATATCGGTTGCATGTACTTTATGGCCACGCCGGGCAAAAAAAATGGCATCTTCCCCGGTTCCGCTGTTAAGCTCAAGAATAGAACTGCCCGGCATCAGCAGTTTCAAGACATGGCTGCGTACCCTTTTTCTTTTATAATTAACAATGGTATTGCCCGAGTATAGCTCATCAAAAATCACCGACTGCGTGCTAAACGCCGATTCCGCCTGTGTTTCGTTGATGTTTGCCTGTACTGTTGCCATTATGCTTCCTCCAGTTTTCGCAGTTTCAAACCCTCAATAAACGTCGCCGGCGCGTGGTAAATTACAGATAACGCTTTCCTGATGCTTTTAAAATTAGCACTTAATGGATTATGAATTAGCTTAACCAGACTATTTTTTGCCAGGTGCTTGTGGTAATTTTGGTGCACATATTTATGCAGTTGTTTGTAGTACGATGGCGGGAAAGTGTTGCTAAACATCAGCGCCATTTCGTCGGAATCCGTCCAGTTGGTTTTTTTCTTTAAGTCGGCTTTTACCCCGTCGTAAAATACCGTACCAGGCAAGGGGTATGATACCGAAATGCCTATTTCAAACGGCAGCAATTCGTTTATCATATCAATGGTTAATTTGATATCGTCCTTCAATTCACCGGGGTATCCAAACTGGATAAAGAAAGACGGTTTGATGCCGTTCTCTTTCATCAACCGGGTAGCTTCGCGGATTTGGTTGATAGTGATTCCCTTATCCATGGCATCTAAAATCTGCTGCGAGCCGCTCTCCGCTCCTATCCACACATTTTCGCAGCCAGCCAGGGCGAGGGATTTAACGGTCTCCTCATCAGCCAGCAAATCCGCCCTTGACTGTATTTTGAACCTTATTTTAATATTTTCGATATACAACAGCTTTGCAAATTCCTTTACCCAGCCTGGCTTCAGGCCGAAAATATCGTCGCAAAACCAAATATGGTCCATCTGGTAGCGTTCCTTCAGCAACTTAATTTCAGCAACCACATTTTCGGGACTGCGCGAGTTGTAGCGGTTACCATATATGGGTTTAGCGCACCAGTTACACTTAAAAGGGCAGCCACGCGTAGTGCTCATATTCAGCGAAAAATAACCCGCGTGCTTCAGCCAGGTTTGCCGATAAATAGCTATATCAACCAAATCCCATGCAGGTAAGGGCAGGCTATCCAAATCTTTTAAAACCGGGCGGCCCGATGTTTTGGTAATAACGCCGTCTTTGACATACGCAAGGCCGTTTATCAAATCGAAATTGTTAACCCCGTCTTCTATATGAGTAGTTAATTCCAGTAACGTATGTTCCGCTTCTCCTATTATTACAAAGTCAGCACCCTCGGCTAAGTATTCGGCATAACGGTCGGTTGAGTCGGAGCTTGAAACAATAACGGTACAATCATCGGCTTTGGCTATTTTGCACATCTCAAAAGCGGCCTCACGCATGTTGGTGAGGCACATTTTGGTGAGGTAATTAAAGCCGTCATCGTACACCACAAAATAGGCGGGCTTATTTTTTATTAACGAAGCTTTAATTTCCTGCGGGTTGCTAACAAACATGGTATCAAAAAGCGATACTGCATAGCTATTTTCGCGCATAAAAGCGGCGGCGTATATGGTACCCAATGGCGGATAAGGCTGCCCAAGCTGCCATTGCTTAGGGTCGAAACGTAAAAAGTAAGAATGTGAAAACAGGATACTCTTCATACTGTATCAATTAGGTCAGCTTTGCAAACGGCGAAAGATTTAACGAACATACGCACTTTACGCAGGCATCGTTTTTACTCATATCCAGCGTTTTCCTGAAATTAATGGCTTTGTCGCTATTCAAAATAACGTCCAGAGGTGAATCCCTTATATTCCCTATCACATCGTGAAAAAAGCAGGGCCTTACGCTGCCATCTGCCTCAATAACAGTTGATACCCATGGCGCGTTGCATTTTTTAAAAGGGAAAGGATTTAAACCGTAAAATGCAGCGTAGTAATTATATATATCCTGTATTTTTTTGGGCGACTCGGCAATAAACCTGTTTGTAAAATTTGCGTGATTGCTCACTATCCGCGTTATTACTTCCTGCAACTCGGGAAGCTCGCGTTCCGAAATCAATATTTCATGCTGTTTTGGTTCTTCCCAGGCCATTTGGCGGTTAAATGCATGGCTGCTCACGTCGGCGGGTAAAAAACTCACCTGGTCAATCCCCATCTTATGCGCCCCGTTAATTATCGCTTCCCAGTTCCTGAAATTTAGTCGGTGGATTACCGTGCGGGCGGTTACCCTGTAATATGGGTTGATTGCCTTTATGTGCTCAACGCCTTCCTTCAGATTATTGAATGCATTGGGGATATTCCTGATAGCATCATGCAATGCCTCGTCACCATCTATCGATACGATAATATTGTTAACAAACTCCAGTATTTGCTCAGCATGTTTTTTAATTGTTAGCCCGGTTGTAAGCAGTGTTACTTTGATGTTATTTTGCTTAAGTATTTGGCACAGTCTGAAAAAATTAGCATTCAGCAAAGCTTCCCCACCCGACATTAAAATCTCCTGTGTACCAAATTTCCTTAAGGCCCCAAGCAAGCCGATAATATCATCTTCGGTTAGCTGTTTCAGATTTTTGTTGTCCTTCCAAATATCGCACATTACACAACGACAATTACAGGCGCTGTGGGGCATTAATATAACAATAGGCAATGCAGATATGGTACTTGTTTTTAAAGTACGGTATCTTTTAAAGGTATGTAGTATGGATTGCCCCGGCATAATATTTAGTGTTTTACGGTCACCCAATAAAAAGGGTCTTTTTTACCGATTTTATTAACCAGCCTGTGCGGGTTAAACAATACCCGGTAATTAAATGCCCGCAGTTCATTTACCGTGTGATGAAAATAATAGGCCGCCATTTCGGGATAGCCCATTTCGGTATAATAGTTTTCAGTCCGGCGGGCAGCACCTTCAACCTGGTTAGGGGTGTAAAAGTTTGTGTCGACGATATGAATTTCGCCATTTTTGCTCAAACATGAAAGTGCATTTTCCAAAACATTTTTCAACGATGGGAAGTATTGTATCGACGCAGCAAATAAAATAACATCAAACTTTTGGTCTGCAAACATTGCCGGATCAAAACCTGCACAAATAAAATCAAGGCCCTCGTTTTTAAACAGCCTTTTTGCCTGCATAATCTCCGGTTCGTTTACATCAAGCCCGGTAACTTTAGAACCTTTGATGGTCAATAACATCGACGACAACCATCCATTACCGCAGCCAACTTCCAGTATATTAAGTGGTTTATTTTTTTCTGTAAGGTAATCAATCAACCGTTTTGCCGACCGCTTCCTTATCTCCCACTCCTTATAATGAATATGTGTGGATTCAATATCGGGCAAAAACATTACCTGGCAATCCGTTAAGACGCGTTTTTCCTGGTTTCGCACGTCAATATACAAATCGCCGAAAGCCGTATCCGCGGCTTCACTATGTTTATTCTCGATAGTTAAATTAACCAGGTGCACTGTAGTATTGGTTTAAAAACCTTGTATTTCGGGTTGGCGGTAACGCCAAACTTTTTGTAATAGCTTTATTTCGTAAGGGTATTTGTACATATTCACTTTATAACGCAAACCGGCTACCAGTTGGATAGCTTTTCGCTTTATTAAGTTGAGCCTTATATCGGTTACAGTTGGGTACACGCCGTTAAGCACCGTTTCAAAGTTCCTTATCTTATCAATCATTTCAGGCGTAAGCCACGGCGTTAACGGATTCTTGCGCAAATCAAAGCTCTCCCACGCCGGGCTTATCCAGTCTTCAAGCGTTTGCGGAAAACGGAAACCGCTGGCTAATACCTGCTTATACATTTCCGAACCTTCGGTAGGTACCGGGCTATAGGTATAAATTATAATCTCGGTTTTTGGGTTTACCGCTTTAACTTTTTTAATAAAGTCTATTTCGAAATCAATTTGCCCCTGCACTTTTTCTGGTGTAGGTGCCGGTGTGCCCAGCACAAACGAATATTCTGGAATAATGTCGAACTTTTTCAGCCGTTCGGCAAACTCTATAATTTGGTTACCAGTTTGGGTGCCGCCCTTATCCATCTGTGCCAATACCTCGTTGTTACCGCTCTCGGCGCCAAAGAAAATTATTTTACAACCAGCTTCGCGAATGGCCGTCAATGACGAGTCTTTAAACTTGCTCATGGTATCAATACGCGCCATGCCCCACCACGTCATATTCTCATCCTTCACCAGTCTCGAAAACTCTACCGCGCGCTTTTCCGACACAAAAAAGTTATTATCATGAAACTCAATGGCATCTGCGCCCCATTTATCTTTTATGTATTTAACATCTTTATAAATAGCCTGTGCCGATTTGCCTTTCCAGCGGGCCTCGTATATGGGCACAACTGCGCAAAACGAACAGGTAAACGGGCAGCCTATACTTGAATGATAGGCCAGTGTTTTATCGCCCAAATAAGTTTTGCCTAAAAACTTGGTAATGGGATAAAACGTGCCCAGCTTGTCGTAAGGCAATGGCGGAAGCGAATCCTGGTCTATTAAATCTTCTTTAGCTGTTTTGGTTATTTTGCCATCGGGGGCTTTATAGATGAGGTTTTTTATAAATTCAAAGGGTTGGCCGCTCTCTAAAGCATCAACCAGGTTAGGGAATGCATGGTCGCCGGGGCCGTTAATGATGAAATCGACATAGCCGGAGTATAGCACAGCATTTGGTTGATTAGAGGGAAAATACCCTCCCCAAACCATTGTAGTATGAGGAAACTTTTGTTTTATCGCCTTAGCGGCTAAAATAGCCTGCCTTAGCTGGGGGCCAGGCATAACAGTAAACCCGAGGTATTTAAAATCCCCGGTATTTAAATATGATTCTATTTTCTTAATAGGGTCCGCTTCGCAATTACCGTCAACAATAACCCAATCATATTTACCATCAACCGATGCGGCAATGTTTAAAATTGAATTAGGAATACGGTATTTATTAATTGAACTTTTGGGATTAAACAGTAATATCTTACTCATCTTTTGCTAACACTTTAGGCGGTACCAGGGTAAAATCTCCGTAATACCGGTGGCTTAAAAGCCACCGATATTTCCCATACGGAGACATCAATTCACACAAAACCCAATTAACCCCAATTAAACAATTACTCAACAGTAATTACGCCCCGTAAAAAGCTATGGTTGCCTGCCGGGTTAAATAATTTGCACGGGCAACCAACATAAGTACTTAAGCGTAATGAAGAAGAGAGCCAAGATTCAAGAATCAAGAGCTAGAAAAAAAATAAATAATTTCGGTGCTTAATTTTTCTATCTTGACTCCTGACTCTTGATTTCTTGAATCTTATTCCAATATGATAGAAACGCTGAAAAAATATATCCGTAAAAACATTCGCCCTGCCGCTGTAATCAAAGAGCGTGGTGTTGTTGAGGCATACGATATATGGGCCGATGAATACGACGTGCAACCCGGCAACCTGATGCTTGACCTGGATGAACTGGTTTTTAGCGAACTACTGCATACCATCGATATAAAAAATAAAAATGTAGCCGATATTGGCTGCGGAACCGGCAGGCATTGGCCAAAAATTTTCAATGAAGGCATTGCGGACCTTACGGGTTTCGATGTTTCGCCCGGTATGCTGGGAAAATTGCGGCAAAAATTTCCATCCACCCAGAATTATGTGATTGCAGACAACCATTTTTCAAAAATTGCTGATAATACATACGATGTAATACTATCGACTTTGACCGTTGCGCATATTGAAAACATGGACGAAGCTTTAACCTCATGGAGCCGCATACTAAAAGATAAAGGCGATATCATCATTACCGATTTTCACCCCAATGCCCTGGCTTCGGGCGGGCAGCGTACTTTTAAGCATAACAATACGCACATAGCAGTGCAGAATTTCGTGCACCCTACCGATGAAATAAAGGCGATACTTTCGAAAAATAACTTCAGGGTAATAAATGAGATTGAAAAACGTGTTGACGAAACCGTTCAGCATTACTACGAGGCGCAAAATGCCTTGCACGTTTATGAAAAATTTAAGGGCTTCCCGATAATTTACGGGACACATTTCGGGAGGGGATAATGGTTCTGTGTGATGTTGAAATAGTCGGCAGTGGAGGCACCGCAAAAATCCGTGTTTGCGATGGTAAAATAGTAAATATTACCCAGCCAACAGCCAGCGGCAACACCGAACACCTGCACTTATCATTTAACAACGCCATTGTCTTCCCCGGCCTCATCAACTCGCACGACCATTTGGATTTCAACCTGTTCCCGGCCCTTGGCGGCAAAATTTTTAATAACTATAACGAATGGGGCAATCATATACACAAGGTTTATAAAGATGAAATCGCTGCGGTACTAAAAATCCCTGCACCGTTAAGGTACCAATGGGGCGTTTACAAAAACCTGCTTTGCGGCGTAACCACAGTGGTTAACCATGGCGAAAAAACAGGTTTAAAAAATACACCGATAAGCATTTTTGAGGAAACCCGCTGCCTGCACTCGGTACAGTTTGAAAAGCAATGGAAAATTAAGCTGAACAACCCGGTTAAAAAAAACCTGCCGGTAAATATTCATGTGGGCGAGGGAACCGATGCAAAGTCGGCCCGGGAAATTGACCAACTCATAAAATTTAACCTGCTGAAAAGAAAACTTGTTGGCGTGCACGGCGTAGCCATGACGACCGCCCAGGCAAAACATTTTGAGGCCCTGGTTTGGTGCCCCGAGACAAATTTCTTCCTGCTGAATAGAACTGCGCCGGTTGATGCACTGAGTAAACACACCGAAATTTTGTTCGGAACAGATTCTACGCTAACCGGTAGCTGGAACATCTGGGAGCATTTGCGGTTCGCCCGGGGAACAGGCATGCTCAGCGACGAGGGGCTATTCGCGACTTTAAACAATAACCCCGCAGGTGTTTGGAAGCTGAATTGCGGCGATATTGTTGCCGGAAAAGATGCAGATTTGGTGGTGGCTAAAAAAACTACAGGGCAAAACGGCTACGATGCTTTTTTTGCACTTAACCCGACAGACATTTTACTGGTAACCCATAAGGGTGAAATCGCCCTGTTTGATGAAGCGTTGCTGCCGCAATTGCAACGTATTGATTTGACTGGTTTTAGTCGTGTTTTTATGGGCGATTGTCGCAAATATGTAAAGGGTGATTTGCCTGCATTGATAAAACAAATAATGGCGCACAATCCACAAGTTAAGTTCCCTGTAACAATTAATGAAACTCCCCAGGCATGAGCTTACTGCAAAAAATATATGCAAAGGCTGCCCGAAGCGTGATTTATTTTTCGCAGGATTTACAACGTGGGTTGGGGTTCGGCAAAAGCATTTACCGATCAGCGCGGGGTAGCAGGATAATGGTTTACCATGGTGTTTGTAAAAACAATCCTTTAAAGTTCAATACCCTTTTTATCACCCAAAAGACCTTTGAAGCGCACCTTAAATTTTATAGAAAGCACTTTAATGTGGTGTCGTTGGATGAATATTATGCCCAGAAATTCAGCAGGGATAAGTTTAATATCTGCCTTACGTTTGATGACGGTTTTGCGAATAACCACAAATACGTTTTACCGCTTTTACAAGAATACCAAATGCCTGCAACATTTTTTATAACAGCTATTCGAGGCGCGGGCTATGACATTTTGTGGAACGACTTCATTAGCATTTTCAGCAAATACGGGCCGGATAAAATCACTGTAGGCAATGAGGCGTATATAAAAAATCATCATAACAAATACATCTCAGCCGCGACATCTGTTGGCCTAATTGAAAAGTTGCATGGCTGCGGCTTTGACGAAAAAGTACAGGTGATGAAGAACTTATACCCGTTAGCGAGTTTTAAAACAAAAGAAATTGATAATGATTATTGGCAGCAAATGTCGGTAGAACAAATAGCAGAATTAGCGGCCTCCCCTTTTGTTACCATTGGCGCCCATAGCGTTTATCATAATGATTTGACAAGAATAAACATTGATGACGCAAGTGCGGAACTAACAAAAACGAAACAGTTTTTGGAGGATGTAACTAAAAAGGATGTACACTGCTTTGCATTTCCGTATGGCTCGTACAATTCCGAAGTAATAGTGGCAGCAAAAAGAGCGGGGCATACACAACTGCTGGCTGTGGGGTTTACGAACCCTGCCGATGAGAAAGACGTCACTATTCGAGAACGCTTTACCATAAACCCGTTCATTTCAGTAACCAACCAAATACGTGCAATCCTTAAGGGCCACTATGAATAGTAAACCAAGCATCGATAACTATACCGTTGAAAGGTTGACAGCAGGCAACATGGCTGATGTGGAGCTTTTACATGCCGTCGTTTATGATAAAGACGTTCATCCGGGCTTCTTTACAAAAAAGTATGATACGGCGTTTGCCGGTGTTGAATTTACAGGGTTTATAGCTTATACTACGAGGCGGCAACCAATTGCCTTTTATGCGGTAATCCCCTGCTTTATGCAATCGGGCGATGATTTAATATTGGCGGCACAATCTGCCGATACCATGACGCACCCGGCGTACCGTAATAAAGGGCTGTTTGTTGAACTGGCGCTTTCCACATTTCAATTATGCCGAGAGCTCAATATCAGGCTCCTTTTTGGTTTCCCCAATCAAAACTCGCTACCCGGCTTTGTAAACAAATTGGGTTGGCAGGCGACACACCGTTTGGATTGCTTTATTATCCATACCCAAAACCTTTCGTGGGGCCGCGTTTTTGGCAAAATACATGTACTAAGAAGTTTGTACGAGCGCTACCAGGCGGGCATCCTGAAAAAATACATCGTTCAACAAAAAGGAATTAAAAATTCAGTAATAAGCGAGGGATACGGCGGGGTTTATCGTGATGAGAATTACCTGGAATATAAAACTTACAACGATACCTGCGTTATTAAAATAGGCGCGTCAGCCTTATGGATAAAAACAAACGGCATACTTTTAATTGGCGACATTGACCTACAACCCGATGACTTTGATGACATAATGTACGGGTTAAAAAAACTTGCCGGCAAACTCGGACTTAAGCAAATACATTTTCATACAAGCCCGGGCACTACTTTGCACGGACTGTTCGCCATGCGGTTTAAGTGTATTCAATCCTTCCCGGCAATATTTAAAGTTTTGGGCGAGGATTTACCGCTGGATAAATTTAAATTCACATCGGCAGATATTGACACGTTTTAATATGGGTTTAGTAAACAAGCTTTTTTTCGACGATAAAAAAATACGGACCTTTTATATCACCAGGCTGCACCCGACCGACGTTGAGGAAAAAGTTTATTTAAAGAACGGAACCTACCAGGCAGATATTACCGCGACCAACAGCATGATTTGCCTCGACCCGTTTTGCATGGCCGCCTGGTTACCGGCCGACGAGGCAACACTAACCAGCAACCAGGAAGCACAAATTCACTTTGTTACGGGATGGCGCCTCAATGCTATTATTGATGTATCGCTTATCGAAAAGATACCTACGCCCAACGGCGTGCTGTTTTTATTTAAGGTTGAAAGCGTAAAAAACTTCCAACTCAGCGCCCTGCAGCGGTTGGTGTTGTTTGCTTATTTTTTGCGGTCGAAAGCCAATACCTACCAAAGCCGCAGGGTAATCAGCGCTATGTATTCGTACCCGCGCAGTATTATTATCGTATCGTATAAAGACGACGACTATTGCAATATTTTCCCGATGGATATACATGGCTATATTCAACAGGAGGATATGTACCTACTGGGCCTGCGAACCACCAATGTTACGCTGGATAAAATACTCGCCGCCAAAAAAGTAGTGGTTTGCGATTCTAATGACATCGACATTGAAACTGTTTATAATTTAGGCAAACATTCCAGCAAATCGCCTGCATCCACCGACGAATTGCCTTTTAAAACTACTGAAAGTGAACTGTTTAAATTTCCGGTGCCTGATTTTGTTGGCGCGTATAAAGAAATTAAAATTGTGCTGAACAAAAAGATGGGCTACCACATGTTGATGGTGGGTAAGGTTGTAAACAAAAAGCAGGTTAAAAGCAATCCGTCATCGCTGTACCATGTCGGATTTTTGCAGTTTCAAAACAGTAAGTACGAAAGTATCGACGGGTTATTTTAAATTGAGCTTTTATGCTGTACGTATCCATAAGTTATAGTTACTCGCCCGGTTTTTACACGCCCGAAAGCTGGTTTAAACGCACTGCCGGCTACGCCGGTGTTTTTCAACAACTGGCTAAAAACAACCGGGTTATCAGCATCAAACAAATTGATTATGAGGGCGATGCAATTCACAACGGTGTTGAATATAAATTTGTAAACTTAAACCGCGAAAAAACGCATTTTCCGTTTAAATTAAATAGGTTTATAAAAAGCCTAAAGCCCGATGTGGTGATTGTGCAGGGCTTACATAACCCGATACCGCTAATA
>JBDUDE010000893.1:0-3784 GCA_040003105.1 Mucilaginibacter sp.
AACCACCAAAACTACCAGCCTGATTATTAAATATAGGATTTGAACTGAAGATGCTTCTTTGTTGAGGTATTCATTCAATTGGCCCGGCGTCATAACCGCTTCCTGTGTCTTTGTCAGGGTTTTACCTGATAAGATAAAAACACCACCGGCCAGCGGACCAAGTGCCGCCGCGAGGCCGTTAAAAGATTGAGAAAAGTTGATACGCCAGGTAGCAGTTGCCGGGTCGCCCAAAACGGTTATATAAGGATTTGCCGCGGTCTCTAAAAATGCAGCCCCGCTGAAAATTACAAACAAGGAAGTTAAAAAGAATGCATAATTCCTAACCGCCGCGGCCGGGAAAAACAAGATAGCACCTGCGGCAAATAGCAATAGACCCAGCAATATGCCGCCTTTATATCCGTACTTGTGCATGAATCTTGCAGCTGGAATAGGTAAAAGGAAATACGCGACGTACGATGCCGAGTCGACCCATGAAGATTGAAAATCGGTTAACTGGCAGGCTTTTTTTAAGTGCGCAATTAATATTGGGTTAAGGTTTAGCGCAAATCCCCATATAAAAAACAGGGAGGTAACTAAAACCAGTGCAACCAGTTTGGAATCTTTTGACATGAAATAGGTTTAAAATTAGTTAATAATTGGTTCTGCTAAAAAGCTTTCAGCTTCAAGGGGCTGAATATAATTTATTTAAACGCAGCTTGTATATCCTGCAGCGAAATTCCTAAAGTTTTTAGGGCAATTTTATTTAATTCGTCCTTATCGCCGGTGAAATGGAATACGCTGTGGTTGTGTGATAGTTTTTCGTTCGGTTTTAAAAACGCAGCCGGCGATACGCTTTCCAGCTCAAAAAACGGCCCCATCTGCGTTTTATCAGCCAGCGGGCCATCGTTATAGGCATTAACAGCATCACCCACAAACGGATCGCGGTCGGTGCGCCATTCCTGGTTAAGGTAGGTTGCTTTTGGGTCGGTATCGAACACAACAATTGTAAGCACATTATTTTCACCATCAAAATTACCGGCCATGGTTTTAGCCCTTCCCGCCTGCATGCCCAGCTTTCCGCGCGATTTGCCATCGGCCTTAAACAATAAAATTCCGTTGTTCATTTTTATCCTATCCTTTGGTATCTCGCCAAAGTAGTCGGTGGTAGCGATTTTTCCGGGGCCATCGTTATAAGGCACCACGGTAATTGTTTTTGATGATGGCGAAAACATATCCAGGTTCCAGATACACGGTGCACCGGTTTGTTTATCCCAGGCTTTGTCGCCGATATTGATGAGCGTTGTGGTGGTATGGAAAGCAACTGATTTAACCTTGCTATCCAAATCGACACCCAGCATTTTTTTTACATCTGCGGCCTCCAGCATTTCAATATCGCGGCTAATTGAAAGGCTAAGCGTTGTACCGGCATAATTAAGCAGAGACGCCGATTTGCTGAGCGAGGCTTTTTTGTCGGTATGCGATACCAGCTTCCAGTTTTCGTTGTCAACAGCAGCCGGGGTATGCCAGTTGGCAAACTCCATTTTGGTGCCCGGTTTAAAAAACAATGAGAATTTGCCACCTTCCGGGCCAAGCCAAAGCCTGTCTTCACCACCATAGGCGTTCATGTGTTCATCCAATTTTGGCTGGTCGAAAGTCTTATAGTTTATCCACCCAAAGCTTTTGCCGTTTGCGCCATCAGCAGTCGAGGTAAATACCTTGCCCTGGTATTTCGGCGAAACGATGATTTGCGCGCTGCCGTCTTTACTGTTTAAAACGATGACACTGTCCTTCTTTTTTAAAAAGTCCAGGTCGTAGCCAAAGGTGCCCTTTGCATAGGGGCTGTCGGCCTGTTTTTGCTCCGGAGCTTTGTTTTGCTGGCAGGCGCTAAAACACAGCGCAACCAGCACGATGGATGAATACTTTAAAACGCTCATACTAAATTCAGGATTTATGTTTGGGATTAAGGGCGATAGTATTTACAAGTGTACCAATTTTATCGATAGTAATTTCTACCTCGTCGCCCACCTGTAAGGTAAAATCGCCGGGTGGTACCAGGCAAGTACCGGTCATGAGGTAACACCCATAGGCAAAATCGCATTCGGCATATAAATACCCAACCAGTTCGTCAAAAGTCCGTTTTATGCGGGACACGGTTGTTTCATCACTATAAATAACATCGCCATTACGTTTTATATTGAGCTTGATAGCAGTTTCACCGCCGATATGCTCATTACTCACATACAAACATGGACCAATAGCTGCGCTTTTTTCGTAAATTTTAGCCTGCGGCAGATAAAGCGCATTCTCCCCTTCAATACTCCGGCTACTCATATCATTACCGACGGCGTAACCCTGTATATTGCCTTTTGAATTGATAAACAAAGTCAGTTCCGGCTCCGGCACATTCCAGGCAGAATCCTTACGGATATAAACCTGCTGGCCATGCCCCGCCACACGCGAAGCGGCTGCTTTGAAAAACAGTTCGGGCCGCTGGGCATCGTACACCATATCGTACAAACTTGCCGCACCTGAGCCCTGCGACTCCTCCATACGGGCATCCCGGCTTTTTAAATAGGTAACGCCTGCCGCCCAAACTTCCTGCCGGCTTATCGGCGGTAGTATCACTTCATCGGTTAGCCATTGTGCTTTTTCGGCAGCGGTTAATTGTTTGGCGGTTTTTGTTTTGGTCGACAGGTATTTTTCGAGCTTATCCCTGTTTACCAGCGTGTCCCATGGCTCATCGATAATAAATGCGTCTTCGTCATGCTCAAGCAGGATGCCCTTAATTGTGTTGTACAATTTCATGACCAAGTTTAAAGAAAATTTTCTTTAAATGTGTATGGGGATGATTGTAATAAATTGGTGGCGGTTGATTTGGAATTGTTCCGCCGGTTTCGCGCAGGGCATCGCCCTGCGTTATACGCGCGGCAAAACCTAAAATTGGCAATTTCCCGCCGGGTGCAGCCCCTCTTTATCCATCGTTAATTCAGCCTTCCCGTTTTTAATAGTTACAATCCAAATACTGTCGAAATCATCTTCGCCCCATTTCATGCCGTGCGTTTTTACGCCCAGCGCTTTCAATATATTATCCATGGCTTTGTGTTCCCATACCACCACTATAGTACCTGTTTGTGCCTCAAGACCGGCAGCAAGGCTGGGGTAATCCTCAACATCATACTGGCTGTTTATTTTCAATCCATATTTTATAGCCAGCGGACTTGCAGTTTGAAACATCCTGGCGTGTCCGGTTGATTTTTTAGAATTGACGGACGGGACAAACACCCTGGATGGTGTCCCGAATTTACTTACCAGTACCTTTGGCAATTCCATCGCACGGTTCAATCCCTGGCAATTCAAATTGTCACCCGTTGCTTCCTTTTCGCCATGACGAACAAGGATGATTTTTACATTTCCGGTTTGCGCATTGGCGGAATAAATACCGGCGGCAAAAATTATCGCCAGCGTTAAAAAAAAGTTCTTCATATAATATTAAATGTGTGTTTAAAACATCCGGGGTTAGTTTAAGTTTTGCGGAACGTGCTTTTTAATTTTGATAATTACCAGTTTAGATGTCGGCGTATTGCTTTTTTCAGCGACGCTGTCAATCGGCACCAAAACATTTGCTTCGGGAAAGTAGGTAGCGGTGTTACCTTCGGGGATATTGTAGGGCACTATCACAAACAAGCGGGCAACCCTTTCCTTGCCACCGTGGTTGTTAATTAAATCGACCTTCTCCCCTTCCGTTAAGCATGCCTTTTGAATATCCTTACGGTTCATAAATATAACGCGGCGCTCGTTGTGGATG
>JBDUDE010000296.1:0-3781 GCA_040003105.1 Mucilaginibacter sp.
TCCGCTATATCAACTTAAATTATAATTAAACTAATTTTCAGACAGCTGATGGACTTCTGATAATCCCTATCAGGAATGAAATTATTGCAATTACTAATAAAGCGTGGATTAATCCTCCGGCAGAGTAAGCAAATACTCCTATCGCCCATCCGATAATCATGATGACAGCGATAATATACAGTAGTGATCTCATAGTGTTTGTTTTTTAAGTTAAATGTATTAACCATTACAATAAAACCGTGCCAAAGTTTATTTTAACTAATAATTATTGATGATTAGTCTAAGCTGTTTTAAAAATGGGACACCTGATGTATAGTTTCAGGAATCACGCTTTTTTCCACAAAGAACAAGGATTTAAACTGCTACTGCTCACTAAAATTGCTACTGCTTCACCGGTTCAATAAATATTTGCTTAAACCGTGGAAAGTCTTTTTGAATGGCGCTGGTAATCCGCTCAATGGCATCGGTAATTTGCCGGGTAGTAAGGTCATCCTTAAAAACCGTGTTTAATTGCAGGAATACCTCCTCCGGCGACATATAGGTGCTGAAATGCTTTTTCACTTTAATAACCGCTTCATCAGCCTGGGTAAGCAATATTACTTTGCGAAGCGTTTTGCGACTGGTCGATTCGCCAAGCAGCAAGCTTTTGCTTTCGCGAACCAGCACAGCCGATATCGCAATCAATATAACACCTATCAATATAGATGCCCCTGCATCATAGTAAGGATTATGATACAGCCGGCCTAAAAACACGCCAAAAAAAGCTACCAGCAAACCCAGCATATCGCCAACATCGCCCAAAAGTACAATAATGGTTGATGGGTCACGGGTTTGTATAATCGCCCTCCAGAAAAGTATTTTACCACGTTGCCGGTTAAATTCCTTAGTTGCCGCATGAAGCGAAATGGATGTAAAAATGAACGCCAATGCCAGCACCGCATAATCCCAGGCCTGGTTATCGTCCAGTACCGGGTGCTCAAGGCGTTCAATTCCCTGGTAAACAGACAGGCATCCGCCCAAAACAAAAATCATGAGCGATACAATGAACGACCAGAAGTAAAGTTCCTTGCCGTAGCCAAATGGCCGGCTCAAATCAGGCTTACGGGCGCTCGTTTTCATACCCCATATCAGCAGCAGCTGGCTCACGGCATCTATAACAGAGTGAATACCTTCTGACACCATTGAGGAACTGCCGGTAAACCCCGCTGCCACAAACTTAGATGCCGCGATGATTAAATCGACTGCTAAGGAAATGTAAATGAAGGCCTTTGATTTCATTATTGTGACTATAACACGGTTTGGGAGATTTGGTTGGAGCTGATGAAAATTTAAAGTTACCTGATTGCCTTATTCATCATTTAATCGGCTAAATCTGCTTTACCTCGACGCATCTCTGAACGCCTGATTTAAAACAAATAAAATTGTGAGAAACCCCGATTCAGACACAAAAAATATAAATATCTTTGCCGCCATACCCCGCTTTTATTCCTGACTAACACATCTATGGCCACCAATAAAACGCCCATCTACACTGCCTTCGCCGCCAATACTATCATCGCCGCTGTGAAACTAGCCGCCGCTTACGCAACCGGCAGCTCGGCAATGGCATCGGAAGGGATACACTCGTTGGTTGATACCAGCAACGAAATTCTGCTATTGCTCGGCATCAGCAAAAGCACCAAACCGGCCGATGAAAAGCGCCCTTTCGGCTACGGCAAGGAGCTTTACTTCTGGGCCTTTATTGTTTCGTTATTGTTTTTTGCACTGGGTGGCGGTTTTTCAATTTATGAAGGGATTGAGCACATCCTCCATCCCGAAGAGGTTAAAAACCCTTTTTGGAACTACATTATATTAGGCATTGCTTTTATACTGGATGGTTACTCGCTGATAACAGCGCTAAAGGAGTTCAACAAGCAGCGCGGCCGCACGCCATTCTGGAAAGCCGTGCGCCAAAGCAAGGACCCTGCAACTTTTGTGGTACTTTTTGAAGATGCAGCAGACGTGATTGGCATCTTAATAGCCTTTACCGGCATAGTGCTGGCGCAGTTACTCCACAATCCTTATCTGGATGGCGTTGCATCGATAATGATAGGTATTTTACTTACGCTAGTGGCCATATTACTGGTACGTGAGAGCCACGGCCTGCTAATGGGCGAAACGGCCCATCCGGATGAACTAAAAGCAATTATAAAGCTGGTTGAAAAACATGCTGTGGTTAATAGCGTGTCGGCACAGCTATCGATGTATATGTCGCCCGAGGAAGTGTTGCTATTGTTGAAGATAAAATTTCACCAGGACAATAAAAGCGCCGACATTGTAGCAACCATTCACAACCTGCGCGAAATTGTGATGACGGAGTACCCGCATTATAAACATGTGTTTGTTGAGCCGGTGTAAGTTACCCGGTTATTGAAACATTATCGGTTTAATTGGCTTTACCATCTATAAAGCCGTACTGCCCAATGGATTCACTTACCCATATTTGTTTAGGCGCTTGTGTTGGCGAGTTGCTGTTGCATAAGCAGCTGGGTAAAAAAGCGCTGTTATGGGGTATTGCGGCCCAAAACCTGCCCGATATTGACGCGGTAGCAGCTCTATTTTTGCCTGCCGACCAGGCCTTTTTAATCCATCGCGGTATCACCCATTCTTTATTTTTTGCGATTGTTGCGGGCCTGCTCCTGGCTTGGCTGGCAAAACGGGTTCACTATAAGGCACCGGCATCGTTTGGTACACTGGCATTTTTCTTTTGCTTTCAGCTGTTGCTGCATGATTTGCTGGATGCCTGCAACAGCTACGGTACCGGTTTGCTTGAGCCTTTTAGCCACGAGCGCTTCTCGGTCAATTTACTTTATGTGGCCGACCCGTTTTTTACCGCCGCATTGTTTTTTGCTGCAATATGGCTAATTTTTAAAGCATCCGGCAATAAACAACGAAACAAATGGGCCTGGAGCGCCATCGCAATTCCGGCGCTTTACCTGTGTTTTTCAGTGATTAACAAGCTTATAATTGACAATAGAATTGAGCAATCATTCGCTGCCAACCATTTGCAGCCGACAAAGTATTTTACCACCCCGGCCCCATTTAATAATATTCTCTGGTACATTGTTGCTGATGCCGGTGATGCTTATTACACCGGCTATCGCTCGGTATGGGACGATAAAAGCCAGCCTGTTGATTTTGAAACACATGACAAAAACCACAGCCTTTTGCAACCCATCAAAAACCGTTCGGATGTTAAAAATATGGTAGGGTTTGCGGGTGATTATTATACTTTATCATTAATATGCGACAAACCATATTTGAACGTGCTTCGTTTTGAGCAAGTACAGGGCTGGCATTTAAAGAATGCACCTTTTGCATTTAGCTATCCCTTACTTTCGGGGGATAGCAACGCACAGATTTTACAAAAAGGGCGATTGTTAGGCTGGAACAAACACACCGTTAAATTGTATATTGAGCGGATTGCAGGTAAGCCTGTGGATAATAAATTAACAAAATAATATGGATTGGCATTTACTCGCCGGCGCGGCCTATATTTTACTCGTACTGTTTGTGTGTTTCAGGATATTGTATGATACGCATTCTTCCAGTAAAACATTGGCTTACCTGTTGGTAGCCATCCTTGTGCCGGTTGTGGGCATCATCATCTATTTTGCCGTTGGCGCCAATTACCGCAAAAACAAGCTCTACAGCAAAAAGATAATACGTGATGCTAAGCTGCTTGCCGAAATTAGGGAGAAGATAATTCACGAATCGGAAAAAACATGGAACACAGGAGAGC
>JBDUDE010000076.1:0-3781 GCA_040003105.1 Mucilaginibacter sp.
ATCGCCAATTGCAGCGGCTATGAACTATGAACCATTAACCATGAACTAATTGCCAGTTCATAGTTCATAGATCATGGTTCATAGCCGGAGGGTTAATGGTAAATAATCGACGGCTAAACTCATCGCCAATTGCAGCGGCTATGAACTATGAACCATTAACCATGAACTAATTGCCATTCACCACCCCCTTTGCCATCATCACATCCTTAATCAACTTAACAGGTGCGTTGCCGTAACTTAAAAACTTCTCGTTAAAATCTTTCAGCTTATACTTGTCGGCCATTTTCTTTTTCCAGTTTGCACGCAGGTCAATTATTTCGCGGTAGCCGGTGTAATAGCTGCAAAGCTGCACGCTGCTAACGGTAACGCGTGTCCACTTGCCTTCGGCCTCTGCCTGTTGCTGAAAGGCCTCATGGGTAAGCAGTTTCAGGGCATCCGGCTTCTGCATATTTTGGATATGCACCGAATAATCAAGTATGGCGTTACAAACCGAGCGCAGGTGCCATTTATACCACATCAAACGCATTTCGGGTTCGTCGGCGCCGTAGCCGTTATCCAACATCATTTCTTCGCTGTAAACCGCCCAGCCTTCGGCCATGGCACCATTGCCAAATACCGACTTTACTATACTTGGCGCTTTATTGCCGTATACCTGCTGCACATAGTGGCCCGGTATGGCCTCGTGCATGCACAATATCTGTAAGGTGTAGTTGTTATACTCGCGCATAAAACTTTCGGCCTTGTCGGTACTCCAGCCGGTTAGGCTGCCAACGTTAAAGTACGAGTTGCCGCTCTTATCATATGGCCCCGGCGCACTCATCGATGCACCCGCAACGCCGGCCATGTAGCCCGGCTCTTTACGTACCACTAATGGTTTCGATGGGTCGAGTGTTACCATGTCTTTCGATTTTACAAACGTGGTAAGCTTAGGTATCACCTTTTCAATGGCCGACTGGAACTCGCCCGGCTCCGCATGTTTGCTGCTCAGCGTGTCAATCAGTTTGGCAATCATCTCCAGCGAATCCGCCGGTGCCTTTGTCGTGCCGAAATATTTGGGCCAAAGTTTGCGGGTTATTTTTGCCATCTCGCGGTGCAAGTATTTCTTACGTTCAACCGCCGAATTAAACAGCTGCTGCGCCGTAGCTTCCGACTGCATATCATATTTAAACTTGGCCTCGTAAAGCTCCTTGCCCAGCCTAAAACTGCGGGGCTTGTCGTTTTTAAGCGCCTTCAGCCAGGCCACATGTGTCTTTATGGCCTCGGCAGATAGTCTTGCCCGCTCCAGCATCAGCTTTTGCTCGGCCTGCGGAATACCGGTTTTTTTAAGTGAATCGGCATAATCCTTTTCAAAAACGCCCAGGCCGCCCTGGTGCTGGGTTACGGCTAGGTCGGTAAGTTCGGCCACCGGGTTTTTAATGTGCTTTTCGGCCGCTTTGTAGTAGGCCGGTATGTTGGCCATCTTTTGGTAGAAGTTGCGCATGCGCTTATCCAGCGGAGCATAATGCTCATTTAAAATATAGGCAAAGCTGCCGATAACGTTGTAGCCCGATGGGTCCCATTGCCAATCCTTCAGCGTTTGCAGCCGCCATTCAATTTCCTCCATCTGGTTCTGCATCAAGTGGAAATCAACCCGGTTGCTTTCGTTCAGTGTGTTCACCTCGAAGCGGCTCATCGAGTCAATCTGCACCTTGGCAAAGTTTATTTGCTTGTCGCGCAACTTGTCGTCGGGGACCAGTAGCAGGCTGTCGTATTTGTGGTAACCCATGCTGGTGGCCCAGTCGGGGTTTAGCTTCCACAGGCCTTCCATAAAATTATTTTCGTAGATGCTGAACGCGCCGTCATCCTTGCCCAACTGTTCGCTCACAGACGAGCCATCCTTTTTGCAGCCAATCAGCACACAGTACACAAAGCACGATGTAATTAATAGTTTTTTTATCACCGGGGTATCATTTATAATTTGATGGATAAACTTAAAACATTTACCCGAAATAAGCGAACGAATGTGGATTTGGGCATGTAAGTTTTACAAATGATGCTTGTTGAAGGGATGGAAATAAACAATGGTAAGAGTTGTAACCAAAATGTCAGGAAACGACGGGTTGATTTTTGCGGGAACAATCAATCCGCTACTTTCGCTATTTTTACATGCGATATTATAAAAATGATAAGGATAACCTTTCTGTTTCTGTTACTATCCGCTTTGGTATCTGCAGCTTTGGGCCAGCAGCAGGCACACCGGGATAGCCTGGTGCGGGCCGCCCGGGCCGATGCAAAAAACTTCCGGTTGGATGACGCTGTATGGAAAAAGTATAAACACACCTTACCTAACAGTTCCGATTACTTTAAGCCACGCGAAGCTGATGTAAAAAGTACCGCACGGCTCACCGACTCGGTTTATGTAGATGCTTACCGGCAGGCAGCGTTTAAAAGCAACAAACACCGGCACACCAGATGGCATTTCGTATTGGTGGGCGGCAGTATAGCCGCAGGCCTGGCAGTGCTCGCTTTAGCGTCAATACTTATATTTATTGCGCCAACAATGGGATAGGGGATACGCGCAATTTCCTTCAATCGTAAACCATCCACCAATTAATTTATTTGGCATTCCCCGCTGATAGAAGCGGGGCCGTGTTATCTCCAGTCACGGCAAAAAGCCTTTGGTGAGCCCTTACATCCAGCCCCGTAACCGTATGACAGAACTCATTATTACTAAACTGTGACCTGTGCGGAATGTACGTATCATTACATTTGCCGGTAAATAATACAGCTAAATGAAGAAAATAGGATTTTTATCATTCGGGCATTGGTCCAACCATCCCAGCTATCAAACCCGTACTGCGGGCGATACTTTGCTGCAATCTATTGATCTGGCTGTTGCTGCTGAAGAAATTGGTGTGGACGGCGCTTATTTCCGGGTCCATCATTTTGCGCGCCAGTTGGCGTCGCCATTTCCATTGCTTTCGGCTATTGGGGCAAAAACCAGTAAGATAGAGATAGGTACCGGTGTTATAGATATGCGTTATGAAAACCCCATGTATATGGTGGAAGATGCCGGCGCTGCCGACCTGATCTCGGGCGGGCGTTTACAATTGGGCATCAGCCGAGGGTCGCCGGAGCAGGTGATAGAGGGGTGGCGTTATTTCGGCTATGAACCCGAGGAAGGCAGGGATAATGCCGATATGGGCCGGCAAAAAGCTTTGGGATTTTTGGATAAATTAAGCGGTGAAGGCTTTGCCGAGCCTAACCCTAACCCCATGTTTCCGAATCCGCCCGGCCTGTTACGGCTGGAGCCGCATTCAGAAGGACTGCGGGAACGCATCTGGTGGGGGGCGGCTTCGAATGCAACTGCGGTTTGGGCGGCCGAGAACGGCATGCACCTGCAAAGCTCGACCCTGAAATTTGACGAAAACGGCAAACCTTTTCATATCCAGCAGGCGGAACAGATCAGGCTATACAAAGAAGCCTGGAAAAGAGCCGGGCACCAGCGTGAGCCAAGAGTATCGGTAAGCCGCTCCATTTTTGCACTGGTGAATGACCAGGACAGGTATTACTTTGGGCAGCAGGGAAAAGCAACCGACAGCTTTGGTTATATCGAAGCTGACCAACGGGCGGTGTTTGGAAGGGGCTATGCAGCCGAACCCGATCAACTCATTAAAGAGCTGGCGCAGGACGAAGCAATACAAGAAGCAGACACCCTGCTGCTTACCATCCCAAACACTTTGGGCGTTGACTACAATATCCATGTGTTGTCGGCTATTTTGGAGCATGTTGCGCCGGGGTT
>JBDUDE010000515.1:0-12780 GCA_040003105.1 Mucilaginibacter sp.
TTCAATTATTAACCCGTTTATACAAAAAAATCTCGTTTTTGTAACTGTAGATACCTAGCACACACCCCGTCCACGTGGAAGACCTGGGACGGGCGGTAGTACTTATAAGTTCCTATTACTCCACCACCAGCGTTGCAATTGAATGCGCCAGCGCAGTAGTTTTTGCAGCCTTACCTTTTATCCATAACGAATAATCAATATTCTCATCACCGCGGTTCATTACCACAACCGCGAGCTTGCCATCAGGGTTAATATAGGCGGTGGTTAGCAGCTTATCACGGCTCGCAGCGCTTACTATACGCTTGGCGCCGGGATGAATAAACTTGCTGAAATGACCCAGGTAGTAGTAGGAGTTGGTGTATATCAAGCTGCCATTACGGGTATCGGCATGTACGGGTGCGAAGCAGAAATTGCCAACATAGTTTGGCCCGCCTTTTTCGTCGAGCAGTACGTTCCAGTCCGTCCAGCCTACGGTGCCGGCGTTAAAATCATTTATCATTGACAGGCCGTAACGTTCACCAAGCGACCAATCATTCAACCGGCTAAAATCAAATTTCTCCACGCAGCCTTCGGTAAATATCAAATTCTTATCAGGGAATGCCTTATTTACCAGGCGGGTGTTTTCAAAGTTCATGCCCGCGCCGGTCCAGGTTTCGTACCAATGGAAGCCGATGCCCCAAACGTATTTAGCTGCCGCAGGGTCCTCCAGTATGGTGCTGGCACGCTGGTAAAGCAAATCGCGGTTATGGTCCCAAACAATCAGCTTTTTACCCGCCATGCCTGCCTTGTAAAGGGTTGGACCCAAAAAGTTTTTAACAAAATCCCGCTCTTCTTCAGCAGTGTAAAGGCATGATTCCCAGGTTTGGGTAGCCATAGGCTCGTTCTGTACCGACAGGCCCCAGATAGGTATGCCCAGCTTTTCATAGGTCTTTATAAACTTAATATAGAAATTGGCCCACGACTGGTCGTACTTAGCCAATAGCTTGCCGCCATGCAAAACATCGCCATTGGTTTTCATCCATCCCGGCGGGCTCCATGGCGATGCAAATAAGGTAAGCTTGCCGCCGGCTGCTTTGGTAACCTCTTTTATAAAAGGAATACGGTATTGTTTATCATGACTAACATCAAACGATTTTAGCGATACATCATTATCTTTAATATAACCATAGGTCCCGCTTGAAAAATCGCTGCTGGCTATAGTAGTGCGTCCTAACGTATAGCCGATACCTTTTTCTTTGTCGTAATAGGCTGTCAGCAATTCCTTCTGCTTGTCTTTAGGCAACTTGTAAAATATCTCGGCCGATGCATCGGTTAAAGCACCACCTATGCCCAGCATGGTCTGGAAAGTTTTTGAAGGGTCCACAAAAATGGCAACTTCGGTTTCAACCGGCTGGGGGTTACTTTTAAAAGTAAGCGTTTCGGTTTGCTTCATGTGGTCGCCGGTGCCTTTGGCGGTTACGTAAACCTTTACCGATTTATTGGTGGCTGAGTATGTCCCGGATTTTTTTCGTTGGGCATCGGCATGGCCCGGGCCAAACAAAAACAAGCAAGCCAAAGCAACGGGAAGTGTGATGAATTTTCTTTTCATGATTGAATAAAAATATAGATTGCGGGGGTACTATTGTTATAGCGGGGTTATAATAACCAAATCTATCAAACAAAATTAATTATGCAAGCACAATTATTATATAAATAATTGATTAATAGCTAATTGAAATAAGTTTGATACGCCATAGTACCAAGGACACCTAAAACAAATTACTCATAATCAACCCGTTCAATTATCTGTATAAAAAACAATCACATTTTCAATGCGGTTAAGTACCAATGCGCATAAGATATTTGCGGCTATAGTTAAAAGAAAGTTATTTTCCCCGAGTCCAAATCATACATGCCGCCCACAATCCTGATCTTCTTTTCCTGCTCCATTTTATTTAGTATCGGGCTGTCTTTGCGCATCTTCTCAATTGTTAGCTCCACATTTTTCCGCGCTACGTCATGTACCAGCGCTTCATTTTTAGATGACCTTTTGCCCGGTGTTTTCACCGCGTCGACAGCTGGCTGTACCTTAGTCAGCAATGCAGTAATATTGCCCATCTTTACGTTATCAATAGCCGATTTTACCGCACCGCAATGCTCATGCCCCAGTACCATTATTACTTTGGCGCCGGCAACGTTGCATGCGTACTCCAGGCTGCCCAATATGCCCTGGTCTTCAATATTACCGGCCACCCGCGCTACAAATAAATCGCCTATGCCCATATTAAATACCTCTTCAACCGGCACCCGCGAATCGATACATGATAAAACTGCCGCCATAGGAAATTGTCCTGATGCAGTTAAATAAATCCGCAGGCTATCGTTTTTTAATGTTGCCTTGTGGGTGTAAAAATTTTGGTTACCGGTTTTAAGTAAAGCAATAACACTATCGGGTATTAACTGCCTTTGGGCATCGGCTGTAATTACTTTGTCGGCAGGGATACTGGCATTTGCTGCGCTTGCGCTACTGGTTGTTTTGGAGTTACCACACGAAAACAACACGCAGGCAACTAAAACCATGATAATAGGTTTCATAACAGGCTTAAAATTTAGTTTAATAATTTACCAGGGAGATTAAACAATATTATAAAAGAAATTCAATTATAAACTATTAAAAATAAGCCTGTTAAATTAGCCGGAGATGTATTTTTACAATTAATACACTGTAACAAAACCGTACACTTACCGTACGGATATGCACCATTTGCACGCACTTTAATTCAATAGCAAACAACTGATAATCAGTAATTTAAATTATCGGCACAGTTTTGAATTGCAGGATACCTGTAATGCCCGTACAGTGCAGCAGCATATTAATGACCAATGACGCAATGACTAATGACGCAATGACTAATGATCAACTACCATGATAAAAAACTATTTTAAGATCGCCTGGAGAAACTTCGTAAAAAATAAAACGTCGTCAATAATAAATATTGGCGGGCTTGCTGTTGGTATGACGGTAGCCAGGCTGATCGGGTTATGGGTTTGGGACGAATTATCGTATGATAAATATCACCAGAACTATGACCGTATCGGAGAACTGATGACTACACAAACCAGCAATGGCGAAACGGGGACTTTTCCTTCAACCGTGGTACCGCTCAGTAACGAATTGCGCATAAAGTACCCGGCCGATTTTAAACGTGTCGCCCTTACCTGGGAAGGATCACATATACTGGCAATAGGCGCCAAAAAATTATCGCTGAAAATGCTCCGGCTATGAACTATGAACCATCAACTATGAACTAATTATGATAAGAAACTATTTTAAAATCGCCTGGAGAAACCTGCACAAGCACCGTTTTTTTTCATTGGTAAATATTTGTGGCCTGGCCATTGGCGTCGCCGCCTTCTGGATCATTGCTTTGTACATAACCGACGAATGGAGTTACGACCGCTATAACGAAAAATCGGACCGGATATTCCGCGTGGCCCAGCATGGCAAATGGGATAACGGTGGCTTTAACATGGCCATTACATCAATACCGTACGCCCCGGCTTTAAAAGCTGATTACCCCGAAGTGGAGGAAGCCATCCGCATTGACCAGGAGGGCGGCGGTAAAATTACTTATGGTGATAAACAGATTGACGCCGGCGACATTTCATATACCGACGCAGCCGTCTTTAAAGTATTTACCTACCATTTTTTATCGGGCGACCCTGAAACGGCGCTATCGAAACCAAACTCGATTGTTTTAACAAAAACGCTTGCCGAAAAAATATTTGGCGATGCCGCCAATGCCGTTGATAAAACCATCTATTTTGATAAAAATGATGCACAAACAGTTACCGGGGTAATTAACGATGTGCCGGCAAACTCAACCTTTAAGTTCAGCGCGCTGCGGTCGTTTAACGCAAACCTTACCGGCGCCTGGCCCGCTGCGAACTTGTTTACGTTTGTATTACTTAAAAATCACGATGATTATAAAAAGATAGAGTCCAGATCAGGCGCATTTTTCAACAAATATTTAAAGCCCTATTTCGCAGGCGTTAAATATAATATGGAGCTGCAACCGCTCACCTCAATTCACCTGCGCTCAAAGCTCGACTATGAAATGGGTAATGGCGGTAATATTGCCTACATATACGTATTTAGCGTAGTTGGTTTATTAATATTAGCCATTGCCATTATTAATTATGTTAACCTAACCACCGCCCGCTCGTCTGTACGGATCAGGGAGATAGGGATACGCAAGGTCATAGGTTCGGGCAAGGCCAATTTAATATTTATGTTCTTCGCCGAATCGATATTGCTGGCTACGCTTGCTACCGTTGCCGGCATGGTGGTTATACAGGCGGCTATCCCCTACTTTAATCACTTATCGGGAAAAAGCTTAGATATCTGGTATTTTGGGGTAACTAAATCACTGTTCATATTTGCAACATTTGCTTTTGTAACCGGTATTATCAGCGGCATTTACCCGGCATTATTCCTTTCTGGATTTAAGACGATCCCTGCAATGAAAGGACAGCTGGGCAACCAATCGTCGACAATAATATTCAGGAAAGGGCTGGTAGTTTTCCAGTTTGTGATAACTGTTGTAATGATAGTTGGCTCATGCGTAATATACCAGCAACTGCATTATGTTTTGGAGAAGGATTTAGGCTTCAACAAATCGCAGGTGTTAACATTCCACATTAACAATAAAGGTGCCCGCGCAAAAACAGAACAAATTAAAGCCCAACTCCTGCAAAACCCGCTGATACAAAGCGTTGCGGCGGCTGGAAACCCCATTGGCAATAACGATATTGGCTCGATGGGCTTTAACATCGGTACCGATGGGCGCAACTCACCAGACACCAAGCTTGTTGAATCGTTAATTATTGATGAAGATTTTATCCCGGCGATGCAGATAAAAATGGCGCAGGGCCGTAATTTCATAAAAGGAGTTTCAGATACCGCCAACCATGCCATCCTGGTAAACGAAACCCTGGTAAAAGAGTATGGCTGGAAAAACCCGATTGGTAAAAGAGTGCCAACGGGGTTCGACCATGGCATGGTGCTTTACTCAACCATTGTTGGCGTTACCAAAGATTTTAACACTTATTCGCTGCAGCATAAAATCAGCCCGATGGTTTTAAATCTTCCTTACGTTTCAAACGACAAGGACAACCTGTACGTACGCTTAAGTAAAAACAACATACCTGCCGCAATTAATTACCTGCAACAGGTTTATGCACGGTTTGACCCCGAAAACAAAATTGATTACCACTTCCTCGACCAAAATTTTGCCGCCCAATATCAATCAGAACAAAAACAAGGTAACCTGCTGCTGATTTTTACGGTGCTTGCCATATCCATAGCCTGTTTGGGATTGTTTGGCCTGGTAACGTTTACTGCACAACAGCGTGTTAAGGAAATCGGTATCCGCAAGGTGCTGGGCGCAAGCATCAGCCACATAGTAAACATGCTGGCCAAAGAGCTGGTGCTGCTGGTATTAATTGCTGCAGTTATTGCAACGCCGATTGCATGGTTCGCCATCAGTAAATGGCTGCAAAGCTTTGCATACAGGGTTGATATTCACTGGTGGATATTTTTAGTTGCCGGCATTATAGCCATGCTGATAGCATTTATAACCATCAGCATCCGCTCGGTAAAAGCCGCACTGGCAAACCCGGTGAAGAGTTTGAAGAGTGAGTGATTAGAGTTTAGAGATTAGTTGAAAAATATCTATTCCGTATATGTTCCGGCCATGAACCATTAACCATGAACTAAAAATGATAAAGAACTATTTAAAAACCGCCTGGCGAAATCTTGTTAAAAACAAGGCTCATTCCCTTATTAACATTACCGGCCTGTCGGTAGGTATGGCGGTTGCCATGCTGATCGGTTTGTGGATCTGGGACGAACTGTCGTTTGACAAATACCATAAAAACTACGAAAACATAGTTAGGGTAATGCAGAACCAAACGGCAAATGGTGAAGTCAACTCATTAAAAGCGATGCCTATACCCGCCGCCTACGAACTTCGGCATTCGTATGCCAATGATTTTACCCATGTTGTTTTATCCTCGTGGACTAACTCACACCTCATATCTTTCGGCAAAAAAAACATATCATCAGCCGGCAACTACATGGAGCCTGATGCGGCTGAAATGCTTACCCTTGATATGACTATGGGAACAAGGGGCGCGTTAAAAGACCCTTCATCCATATTTCTTTCTCAATCGGTAGCAAAAGCTATTTTTGGCAATGCCGACCCAATTGATAAGGTTGTAAAACTTGACGGAACAAACCTAAAGGTAGCCGGAGTTTACCAGGATTTGCCGGCAAATGCCACCTTTAATAATGTAGCATTCATAGCCCCCTGGGAGGTATATGCTAACACAGGCGATGTCAAGGAATCTAAAACTAACTGGAATGCCAATTCTTTTCAAATTTTTGCCCAGGTAGCCGGGTCAAAAAACATTGCACAGGTTTCTTCAAAAATCAAGGATATCAAAATCCGGAACATGGACGAGGGAGGCAAAAAATCAAACCCACGGGTATTCCTGTTCCCGATGACCAGATGGCATTTGTACCCTGAATTTAAAAACGGCGTAAATTCCGGCGGCGCAATTAAATATGTGTGGTTGTTTGGCATTATCGGCATTTTTGTATTGATGTTGGCGGCCATCAATTTTATGAACTTAAGCACCGCCCGCTCCGAAAAACGGGCAAAAGAAGTCGGTATAAGAAAATCAATCGGGTCGCTCAGGAGCCAGTTAATCTGGCAGTTTTTAAGCGAGTCGATGCTTATGGCAGGATTAGCCTTTATTGCGGCTTTGTTTTTGGTACAATTAGCGCTCCCCTATTTTAACAACCTTACAGGCAAGCAAATTGCTATCTTATGGACCAGTCCCTTGTTTTGGTTAACAGGTATCGGGTTTATGGTTATTAATGGTTTGCTCGCAGGGAGCTATCCTGCGTTCTATCTATCATCCTTTAAGCCGGTAAAGGTTTTAAAAGGGGCGTTTACGGCAGGGAAGTTTGCGGCAGTTCCGCGAAAAGTGCTTACAATAGTTCAGTTCACTTTTTCTGTGACCATGATTATAGGAACAATTGTAGTTCTCCGGCAAATCCAATTTGCAAAGGCTCGCCCGATTGGCTACAGTCGTTCCGGTTTAATTATGGTCAGGCCCTATTCAGAAAATATTCACAAAAATATTGCAGCTATCAGGAATGAATTATTGCAATCGCGAACAGTAGTAGGGATTGCAGAATCGGGCAACCAAATAACAAAGGGAAGCAGAACAAGCGGCGGCTTTAACTGGCCCGCGAAAAGCCCGGAGACAACCGGAGAGTTTGCAACCTTCGCGGTATCTTCGGAATACGGGCATACCGTTGGCTGGCAGTTTACCAATGGCAGGGATTTTTCAAAATCAGCGCCGTCAGATTCAAGCGGCCTGGTATTAAACCAACGCGCGGTTACGTATATGGGGTTAAAAAATCCTATCGGCCAAACCATAACCTGGGACGACAAAAAATTCAAAATACTTGGGGTAACAAAAGATATGATTGTTGAATCGCCCTATGATCCTATAAAACCGACTGTTTTTTATTTAAGCAACGACCCGGGCATTTTAAATATTCGATTTAATCCTAAAATAAGCACAAGCGCAGCGTTGATCAATATTGAAGCAGTTTTAAAAAAATACACCCCTGCCGATCCGTTTGATTACAAGTTTGTTGACCAGGAGTACGCACAAAAATTCGGCGACGAAGAACGTGTGGGCAAACTGGCGGGCTTTTTTGCCGGCCTTTCTATTTTCATCAGCTGTCTTGGTTTATTTGGTATGGCAACATTTATGGCTGAACAGCGCACAAAAGAAATTGGTGTACGTAAAGTGTTGGGGGCAACTATATTTAATCTATGGGGGCTATTATCGAAGGATTTTGTGCTCTTGGTGCTTATATCGCTCCTGGTTGCAACACCGGGCGCCTATTTCCTTATGCATAATTGGCTGCAAAACTACACCTATCATTCCGGTTTATCTTGGTGGATATTCGCAGTTACAGCTATTGGAACACTATCGATAACCCTTTTAACAGTAAGTTACCAAAGTATAAAAGCAGCATTGGCAAACCCGGTGAAAAGCCTGAAGTCGGAGTGATTAGAGGTTGGCGATTAGAGATCAGAAAAATCCCTGGCTATGAACCATGAACTATGAACCATGAACTTTTCAGGCCATGAACTATGAACCATCAACCATGAACTAAAAATGATAAAGAACTATTTAAAAATCGCGTACCGCAACCTTGTTAAAAACAAGGCCCATTCCTTTATTAATATTACCGGCTTATCGGTGGGGATGGCTGTTGCCATGCTCATTGGCCTATGGATTTGGGACGAACTGTCGTTTGATAAGAACTTTAAAAATTATGACCACCTGGCCCAAATCAAGCAAAACTATAATATTAACGGTGAAAAGGGCACCGGCACCAGTGTGCCCTGGCCCATTGGCGGCCAAATAAGTAAAGATTATGGCAACAATTTTAAAGCCGTTACCATGGCGTCCTTCATCTACGGCCATATTATTGCACAAGGCGAAAAAAAGCTTAATGTAAGCGGCACATTTTTTGAACCTCAGGCACTTGATATGTTTTCGGTAAGCATGCTTAAGGGTGGCAAGACTGCCCTTAACGACCCTGCATCTATCCTCCTTTCGGCGTCAACAGCTAAAGCCTATTTTGGCGATTCCGACCCCATGAATAAGATAATGAAGATTGATAATAGCATGACGGTGAAAGTAACCGGTGTTTACCGGGATTTTCCTTATAACTCCACTTTTAGTGAAGTGAATTTTATTTCGCCATGGGAGTTGCTGCAGACCGCACAAGGAATGAAACAGCAAAAGGATACCTGGCGGTGTAACTGTTATATGGCATTGACTCAGGTTGCGGATAATGTTGATGTGAATAAGGCATCAGCAGCGATAAAAGATGTTAAGCTTAGCAAGGTAGATAAAAGCGAGTTGAAACAAAAGCCGGAGGTTTTTTTAGACCCGATGAAAAACTGGCATTTATATTCCGACTTTAAAAACGGTAAAATTGTTGGCGGGCGCATACAATATGTATGGTTGTTTGGCATCATAGGTGTGTTTGTGCTGCTACTGGCTTGTATTAATTTCATGAACCTGAGTACTGCCCGGTCCGAAAAACGGGCCAAAGAAGTGGGCATCCGCAAAGCAATTGGTTCGGTGCGCATACAACTTATTTACCAGTTTTTCAGCGAATCGCTGATGGTGACAATTTTTGCCTTCATCCTGGCAGTTCTATTCGTACGGCTTGGACTGCCCTTTTTTAACGACGTAGCCGGCAAAAAAATGACAATCCCCTGGGGTAATCCGCTGTTCTGGTTGCTGGGCATTGGCTTTAGTTTAATTACCGGCCTTATCTCGGGCAGCTACCCGGCTTTGTACCTTTCGTCGTTTCAGCCCGTTAAAGTGTTAAAAGGCACATTTAAGGTTGGGCGGTTGGCCGCTATACCACGCAAAGCGTTGGTGGTAACGCAATTTGTGGTGTCTGTTACGCTGATTATTGGTACAATAGTAGTTTATCGGCAAATACAATTTGCCAAAAACCGCCCGGTAGGTTACAGCCGCGATGGCGTTATGATGCTGTCAATGGTAGGCGACGATGTGCATAAGCAGTTTGCAGCAGTTAAAGATGAATTATCTAAAACAGGTGCAATTGCCAGCATTGCCGAAGCAGGCAGTCCTACAACCGCCGTATATTCAACCAATGCCGGTTTCGACTGGAAAGGAAAAGACCCAACTTTAGCCGTTGATTTCCCTAACATTGATGTAACGCCTGACTACGGCAAAACCGTGGGTTGGCAGTTTAAAGATGGCCGCGACTTTTCAGCGCAGTTTTTAACCGACTCAGCGGCTTTTGTACTTAATGAAACCGCAGCAAAATTTATGGGACTTAAACACCCGGTTGGCGAAACCATACATTGGGACGGCGCACCTTATAAGGTGATTGGGATTATTAAAGATATGGTTGTCGAGTCGCCATACGAGCCTGTAAGGCCTATGCTGTACCACATGATGCGGGGGAGCGGCAATGTCGTTATACTTAAAATCAACCCAAAAATGAGTACCAGCGAGGCTATCGAAAAAATAGCGCCGGTTTTTAAAAGATACAACCCTGCTCAGCCGTTCGACTACCAGTTTGCAGATACCGAGTATGCCAAAAAATTCGGCAATGAGGAGCGTATAGGCAAGCTGGCCAGCTTTTTTGCTGCATTGGCCATATTCATCAGTTGCCTGGGCTTATTCGGCATGGCTTCGTTTATGGCCGAACAGCGCATTAAAGAGATTGGCGTGCGCAAAGTGCTTGGTGCATCGGTATTTACACTATGGCGGCTGTTATCAAAAGATTTTGTGATACTGGTTACTATCGCCTTGGTTATTGCAACCCCGGTGGCTTATTACTTTATGCACAGCTGGCTGCAAAAGTATGCTTACCGGTCTGATATTTCAGCCTGGATATTCATTATAACAGCCGCTGGCGCAATGGTAATTACGCTTTTAACAGTTAGCTACCAGAGTATAAAAGCAGCATTGATGAACCCGGTGAAGAGCCTTAAGTCGGAGTGATTAGAGACGAGAGATTAGTCAAAAGCTCCCCAATGAACCAATGAACAGACCCGGCTATGAACCATGAACTATTAACCATGAACTAAATGATATCAAACTATTTAAAAATTGCCTGGCGCGTAATTGTCCGTCAAAAGCTGTTCTCAGCTATCAATATAATGGGGCTGGCTATCGGCATGGCTGCATGCCTGCTGATTGTGCAATACATCAGCTTTGAGTTAAGCTATGATAATTTCCATAAAAATGCGGCAAACATTTACCGCATTAAACACCAAACCTTCAGCCAGGGTAATTTGGTTGAAAATATGCCGAAAACATACTCGGCTGTAGGGCCTGCGCTTAAAGCTAACTTTCCAGAGGTACAGGATTTCACCCGCGTCTCAAAAGGCCCGGGACTTGTTACCAGTCAGCAGGCAACCGGCAATGTTATAGCTTTTAACGAAAGCAAGGTGTATTTTGCAGATGCCTCTTTCTTACGGATATTTTCTTTCCCTATGGCGGGAGGTTCGAAGAATGCACTTAATAATCCAAATACGGTAGTCATCACCCAAAGTACTGCCAAAAAATATTTCCCTAACCAGGATGCTATCGGTAAAACGTTGCGGATACAGGAGCAGGCCTCAGGCATTGATGTTAAGGCGATGGTTACCGGGGTTTGCGAGGATGTGCCTGCAAACTCGCACCTGCAGTTTGATTTCATATTTTCGGCCGACACTAAAAACGGGGACTGGGTTTATCCTGATTCTTACACCTATATTAGTTTATTGCCCCAAACAAACCCTAAAGCTTTTGATGCCAAATTGCCTGCATTTATAAAAAAACATGCCGCGCTGGGCGGTTCAAACACATCGAGTTTTACACAGGGAAAAACCAATATCAATAACATCACGCTTTCACTGCAGTCCTTAAAGGATATTCACCTTTACTCCAACCTGTCGCAGGAAATCAGCAATGGCGGCAACGGTAACCTGGTTTGGTATATGGTGCTGATAGCCGTATTGATTTTAGTGATTGCCTATATCAATTATGTGAACCTGTCGACCGCAAAAGTAATGGAGCGGGCCAAAGAAGTGGGTATCCGCAAGGTGCTTGGCTCCATGCGCAGCCAGCTTATCAAGCAGTTTTTATTTGAATCCTTGCTGTTAAACATCATCAGCGTGGCGCTGGCCGTGTTTGTTGTAGTGCTTTGCATGCCATGGTTCAGCAAATTATGCGGCGCCGAAATTACATTTACTATTTGGAAAGACCCTTATTACGCCATCGGCTTTGCTGCCCTGTTAGCTGCCGGAGTGTTGTTATCGGCAACCTACCCGGCGCTGATTCTATCTGATTATAAGCCGGTGCAGATTTTGAAAAGTAAGTTTACTGCCAACGCGCATGGCATTTCGCTGCGCAAGGCCTTGGTTGTATTTCAATTCGCCGCTACTATTGCTTTTATGATGGGCACGCTGGTAGTTTACCGGCAGGTTGATTTTATGAAAGCCGCCAACATGGGCATGGATTTGAAGCAAACTTTAGTGGTAACCGCGCCGCAAAACATCAGGGCTACTGACGCCGAAAACGCTGCTTACATGCAAAAGGACAGCGTTTTCCAAACCGAAATTCAGCGCAATCCGCAGGTTAAAAGCATTACCTCGTCAACCAGCATACCGGGTATGGCTATAGACTATATCATCTCGTACACCAGCCACGCGCAATCCTCAGAAAAAAGCCTGCGCCTTTCAACGCTGGAGATTGGCGACCGCTACCTCGACCAGTTTAAGGTAAAAATCGTAGCCGGCGACCGTCTGCCTGCCAATGGCTGGAACAGGAAGTACCCCGCACTGCTGTTGAACGAAGCCGCGGTTACCTCGCTTGGCTTTAAGAACCCGAACGACGCTATCGGCAAGTTTATAGAAACAAAGAATGGCCGTGGCCGTATTTTCCAAAATGAAATTGTAGGCGTGGTGCAAAATTTTCATCAAACATCATTAAAAGACGATTACAACCCCATCGTTTTCAGGCCGGGCGACGCAAACAGCACCACGCAATATGAACTGAAGCTAAGCTCCGCTAACATGGCACAAACAATAGCACAGGTGCAAAAAACATTTAAAAGCGTTTACCCGGAGTCGGCATTCGAATATTTCTTTTTGGATGAGTTTTTCGACCAGC